>JACQZD010000098.1:0-2165 GCA_016207865.1 Nitrospirota bacterium | reverse complement strand
GCTGTTTTTGACTTTATAAATGCCTGTCATCTGCTTTACGAGAAGCTCCGAGTCAAGGAAGACGGCTATTTTTTTGAGCCCTAATGAACCGGCTTCCTTAAGTCCTCTCAGGAACGCCTGATATTCGGCGATATTATTGGTTGCTGTGCCTATATACTCTGATATTTTGTGAACGGTGAAATGAGGCTGGCGGGCTGTTTTATAACGGATTACCACGCCGATTCCGGCATGGCCCGGATTCCCGCTGGATGCGCCGTCGCAGTAAATCTCCGACTCAGATTCGGACGTTCCCGGATCGTCGTCTAATTTCAGCAGGCCCTGTTTGTATGTTTCCTGCATTTGTTATGAGAAGTTCTAATCTCCAGAGGCAGACGGCTATGTTGTTTCATGGTAAAGCATCCTGTGACAGTAACAGCATGTCAGGATGTCATCATTGTCTTTTATATCATTGAAAAGCTGCGGCGGGATATTAGTGTGACAGCCCATGCATAACTCATCTTTTGTCTGAACTATTGCAATGCCGCGTCCAGAGATTCCATTGTACCGAGGATTTCATCTTCAATCTGATATTTATTTTTTTCCGCCGCCTCTATTTCCTTAAGATGCGCTTCGTATTCCTTGTTTGTTTTGATATCTTTGGTGCGTTCCTGGAGTTTCTTTATTTTTGCCTCTATGTCGTCTATTTCATGCTCTTTGGTTTTCTTTTTGCCGGTTAATTGCTCCTGCCCTGCCTTAATGTTTTCAAGAGATGTCTTTGCATCTTTGAGCGCAGTCCTGGCCTTTTTCAGTTTTTCAGGAAGCGCCTCTATTTTACCGGCAATGGAAAGAATGGATGAATCAATCTCCTGGAGTTTAATTAAGAGTTTTAACTGTTCATTCAATGTTTATCTCCGATTAAGTAAAGTTAAAAGTTAAGAGTTAAAAGTTAAAAAACAATGACTTTTTAAAAAATTTCACCTTTTACAGAGTGGGCCCACCAGGACTCGAACCTGGGACCAACCGGTTATGAGCCGGTAGCTCTACCAACTGAGCTATGGGCCCTGCAAACAGCATCCATTTGGTTAACTATTGTATTTCTTTTATAAAGAAAAGTAAACTAAGCTTGCAAAAAAAGTTGCCTTATTGGAGATGAAATTATATAATAAACATCCAAAAACCATAATGGAGACGATATGAAACTCAAAAACAATACAGCGTTAATAACCGGCGCCGCACAGGGCATCGGGCATGCAATTGCAATCGGCATGGCAAGAGAAGGCGCCAACATAGGCATAGCGGATATGAATATTGAAAAGGCAGAGGCTGCTGCCGAAGAGATCAGGGCTCTGGGCGTAAAAAGCCTTGCAATTAAGCTTGATGTTTCAAAGTCCGAAGGCATAGCGGCGGCCTTGGACCGCTTTGTTCAGGAATTCGGAAGGCTTGATATACTTGTCAATAATGCCGGCATTACAAAAGACGGACTTATTTTAAGAATGAAGGAAGAAGACTGGGACGCGGTGCTGGACATTAATTTAAAGGGCACGTTTCTTTGCAGCAAAGAGGCGGTAAAAGTCATGGCCAAACAGCAGTACGGAAAGATTATCAGCATATCATCGGTGGTTGCATTCATAGGGAATGCCGGTCAGGCTAATTACAGCGCATCAAAGGCAGGCCTTGTGGGGCTGACGAAAACCATAGCAAAGGAATACGCAAGCCGCGGCATAAGGGCCAATGCAGTTGCGCCGGGATTTATCCAGACGGCAATGACTGACGGGCTTCCTGAAAAGGTCAAGGAGGAGATGAAACGGCTTATTCCCCTCGGTTGTTTCGGCTTGTCTGAGGATGTTGCTAATGCCGTCATATTCCTTGCATCAAAAGATGCTGATTATGTTACAGGACAGGTAATCCATGTAAACGGAGGAATGTATATGTAAGAAAAGCTACAAATGACTAATTCCAAATTATAAACTTTAAATAACAAATAACAGATAACAAATAACGAAGCATTGGAGGTGCTGAATGACAGTTGAAGAAAAAGTAAAGGAAATAATCTGTAAGCAGCTTGGTGTTGATATAGAAAAAGTTACGCCCGGTGCGGCTTTTATGGATGACCTCGGCGCAGACTCCCTTGATACCGTGGAGCTTGTTATGGCGTTTGAAGAGGCATTTAATATTGAAATCCCTGA
>JACQZD010000072.1:6840-7743 GCA_016207865.1 Nitrospirota bacterium | reverse complement strand
GCGAACCCACCACGAATCCCGAGATAGTCGGTATGGTTGAATATGCCAAGAAAAAAGGCATAAAAGAGGTTTGGGTCAATACAAACGGCGGGCTGTTGACGGAAAAGATGGCGGAAGGGCTTATTAGTGCCGGACTGGACTGCTTGACCGTTTCATTTGACGGTCTTGGAGAAATATACGAAAGCATCCGGGTCCCGCTTAAATATGAGGACACTCTGGCAAGGCTCAAAATGTTTATGAATGTCCGCAAAAAGCTCGGAGCTAAAAAACCTATTGTAAAAGTTCAGACCCTGTGGTCGGCTATCAAGAACAATCCTGATGAATATTTAAATATCATGGCGAATATTGTTGATAAGGTTTCGTACAATATAGACTTTGATTTCAAGGATATCCACTTCCGTCCGGATCCTGATTATGTCTGCTACCGTCTGTGGCAGAGGATTGCGATAACCAGCGGCGGAGATGTGCTGAAATGCCCCTCTGATTTTGAAAAGGAGGAAATACTGGGGAATGTTAATACGGATTCAATTAAGCAATTATGGGATACGACTCAGCAGCAGGAAAGGCAAAGGCATTTGTCAGGGCGCAGGCTGGAATCGGCAGTTTGCAAAAAATGCCACCACGGGGCTAAGGTGGAAAAAGACGCAAAGGTATATTCTGACAAACATCAGGAGGTTAATGCGGTAGTTTATAACGGCGGCTTTGAAGGCGTGGGACTGAACAGGCAGAAAAAAGCAGGGAAATAAATATTCGTATCAAGGGAGGGAAGTTTGACAAAGGAAACAGAAACCTACTGGAAATCATTTCTGGGAATTCCTCTTTATAAAATTGACTGGTATTTCAAGTATTGCCTGTATAAGTTGTTCGGGTTTACTTTTGACAAAATGAAAGACCAGCGGGAAT
>JACQZD010000072.1:0-6799 GCA_016207865.1 Nitrospirota bacterium | reverse complement strand
GGGAATACTGGAATACAAGAGGCAGGGAATACTTCAAGGAAATAACAGAGTCGGGTCACCTGAAATATGAGATTTTTTTTCAGGACCTGCTGATTGACAATCTCAGGAAGCTGAAGTTTGGAAGTTTTTTTGAGTCCGGGTGCGGGTTCGGATGGAACGTGAAGCGCGTAAAGAGTGAATTCCCGGACGTAAGGATCGGAGGGGTTGATTTCAGCTTCCCCCAACTGCAGAACAGCAGAAGATACCGTCCTGAATTTGAAATGCCTGTGGTCCAGGGAGATGCGTGTGAGATTCCTTTAAAGGACAATGCGTATGATGTGGCCTTCACGCTGGGTGTATACATGAATATTCACCCCGACAAAATCGGAAAGGCCGTTGATGAGCTCATCCGTGTTACGGGGAAATACATTATTCACATAGAGTGGGACCAGGACTGGTCTACGCCGGAATTAAAGGAAAAGAGGGCCTTTAAAACAAACATAGTTTCACATAATTATAAAAAACTTTATGAAAGCCGGGGCAAAAAGGTCCTGAAATTTGAGACATATAAGGACTTCGGCGCAAAATTCCACCAAAGGTTCCGGTCCGCAAGCATTGAAACGTGGGAGCAGTTTGAAGGGCCGGAAAAATATATATTCATCCTTATTGAAGTGTGACCGGTTTAACGTATGGATAAGATTATCATTTACCTGACAAATTTGACGCACATCAGAGACGGCCGTCCAAGTTCCGAGGCCATACCCCTGAATATCGGATACCTGGCGTCATATTTATTAAAACATCTTTCAAATGATGTTGAGATTGAAATCTTCAATATACCGGACAAATTGGAAGAAGCGATCAAGAAACGCGTTCCGCATGTCCTCGCATGCAGCAACTATATCTGGAATTCCCATTTGAATTATGCGTATCTTTCATATTACAAATCATTGCATCCTCAGATAGTTACCATAATGGGCGGCCCCAACTATCCCGGTAAAAAGGAAATGCAGGAAAATTTTTTAAGAAAATTCAATAAAATTGATTTTTATATTTATCGCGAAGGCGAGATAACACTGCTTAGTCTTATCAGGAAATTATTAAGCAACAGCTTAAATATTAACTTAACAAAACAAACTGCGATAGAAGGGTGCCATTTCATGCAAGGCGGTGAATTTTGTGACGGCGGCAAGGGGCAAAGAATAAAAAATCCGGATGATATTCCCTCTCCTTATTTATCAGGCATTTTTGACGAGATGTTAAAAGACGGTTTTGCCGCGATGGTTCAGACAAACAGAGGCTGTCCGTTTACATGCGCGTATTGTCACTCAAGCAGTGATTACTACAGTCATGTATTCAAACACTCGCCCGATAGAGTTAAGGACGATATCAAATATATAGCCCGGATCGCCAAGTCCAAACTGCTTCATATCGCTGATGACAATTTCGGACTTTTTACCCAGGATACCGACATAGCGCTTACCCTTAAAGAATGCGAGAATGAGCATAATTGGCCTTTAAAAATTAATCTGAGCACAGCAAAGACAAATTACGAAAGAGTATTTAATTGCGTATCCACATTAGGAGAAACCCTTTATTTTTCCGCCGCAATGCAAAGCTTGAATAAAGACACGCTCTTTCATGTAAAAAGGAAAAATCTGTCGCTGCCTCAATATTCGCATATAATCAACAATCTGAAGAAATACAATGTGCGCTCATTAACTGAATTCATTTTAGGTTTGCCTGCAGAAACAAAGGAAAGCCACCTGAACGGCTTAAAAACCGCCATTGACGCCGATATTGATATTGTTGAGTCGTATACCTGCATGAGTTTGCCCAATACGCCGTTAAGGGAAAATGAGTATTTTGATCAATTTAAAATGGTGAAAAAATACAGGGTAATTCCGAGGGACTTCGGCACATATCTGGGGAGGCAAGTGCTGGAAGTGGAGCAAGTCTGTGTCGCTTCAGCCTCTCTGGGCCTTGATGAATATGCAGATTTAAGGGGTTTCCATTTTGTCCTTGGCGGATATTACAATTCAGGGGTAATACGTGAAGTCATAACATATCTTAAGAGGTTGAATATTAACGTATTTGACTGGTTAAAAAATATTCATTTGCTGTTAAACGAAAATGACGGCATTGCAGGCAGATTATATAAGGACTTTTTAAATGAAGCCAAAGCCGAATTATGGGACAGCGAAGAGGAGGTTCTAAGCTATTACGGTAAGAATGAAAATTTTCAAAAATTGATAAACGGAAAAGCCGGAGCGAACTTACTGCAGAAATATCAGGCTGTTTTCCTTGAAAATCTGTCGGAATTTCTGGAAATTGCAAGCGCTTCGCTTAAGAATATCAGGGGGATTGATCATAACGCGGCAGAAAATCTGATTGCCTTTTGTCTGGCCGTTCGCGGTGATATTTTTGATATGGATAAATTATCTGTATCCAGATCGTTTGATCTGGATATTCCCAGGTGGATAACAAACGGCATATCCGCGGAAACAAAAGGCTATGTCAGTCCCACGAGGGTGAATTTTTTCCTGACGCAGGAGCAGCGCGGGATAATTGAAGATTATTTTAACGCGTTCGGCAGCAGTGCGGATTCAAAGGGCAAAATCTTGACGCGTATAAATCCTGTAATGCTTTACAGAAAATATGAATACGACAAAAAGCTGATTGAAGGGGGAGCCGGTGATAAAAAAAATTCTTGATACACGGCATATGGATTCTGAAAAGACAGTGTTTTATTGTTCGCGATGTATTAATTCCAATCAACGGCCGGGGCTTACTTTTGACGAGCAGGGCGTGTGCGACGCATGTCAATACAGCGATTTAAAGGAGAAGGTAATTGACTGGAATGAGCGGGAAAAAGAGTTAGTGAGTTTGCTGGATAAATATCGGTCCAGGGACGGCAGTTTTGACGTCATAGTCCCCTCAAGCGGCGGGAAGGACAGTTGTTTCGTTGCGCACCAGTTAAAGCATAAATATAACATGCATCCGCTTGCCGTTACGTGGGCGCCTGCTATATATACGGATATAGGCTGGCAAAACTTACAGTCATTCAGACATGCCGGATTTGATACCGTGCTTTGCCTCCCTGACGGAAAAGTGTATGCAAAACTGGCAAGATTAGGCTTTGAATTAATGGGAGACCCTTTTTGGCCCTGGCATTACGGACAAAGGGCGTTTCCTTTAAGCATGGCTGTAAAATTTAAAATACCGCTGATTATCTACGGAGAGATGACGCGGGTTGAATACGGCGGGGGAAAGGCGCTTTGGTATAAACCAAACGAGACATACGAGGACCTGAAGAATTATTTTCATATGAATACTAAAGGCGTGGATTCAATGGTGGAAGAAGGGCTTAAATACGGGTTGATTGATAACGGCGACCTAAGCAGTATTGACCTGTACAGGCTGCCTCCCCTGGAAGAAGCAGGAAAGCTCGGCACGGAGGTTCACTGGTTTTCGTATTATAAAAAATGGATTCCTCAGGAGAATTATTACTATGCCTCAACGAACTGCAGGTTCAAGCCGAATCCTAAAAGGTCTGAAGGAACTTACTCTAAATATGCCAGTCTGGATGATAAAATTGACGGGCTGCATTTTTATATGCAATACATTAAATTCGGTTTCGGCAGATGCACCTCCGAAGCTTCTCAGGAGGTCAGGTCCGGACACATCAACAGAGAAGAGGCCGTGGCGCTGGCAAATAAATACGACGGGGAATTCCCTCAGGAGCATTTTAAGGAATGTCTTGAATATATGGGAATTACGGAAGAAGAGTTTCGGAATGTTGTAGATAAATTCAGGCCGCCGCATTTATGGGAAAAAATTGACGGTCAGTGGCATTTAAAAACCCGCCTTAAATAAAAAAACATGGCCCGTATTATTGTTAAATTGGACATCAAGGGTTCAAATGTTGTTAAAGGAATACATCTTGAAGGAATCCGCCCTGTCGGCACCCCGGAGCAGTTAGCAGAAAAATACTATAAAGATAAAGCGGATGAAATTATCTACCTTGATGTCGTGGCCAGTTTATATGGCCGTAATAACCTCAAGGAACTCGTTGAACGCGTGTCAAACAATATATTTATACCGCTTACTGTCGGCGGGGGGATACGTTCTTTGGACGATATTCATATGCTGTTGAGGGCCGGAGCGGACAAAGTCGCGGTTAATACCTGGCTGATAGAACATCCTGAATTTGTCTCTCAGGCAGTTAAACATTTCGGCTCGCAGTGCATTGTGGGTTCGGTTCACGCCAGACGCACAGAAAAAGACCACTGGGAGGCTCTTTACAATTATGGCAGGGACGTAAGCGGCAAAGATGCGGTAAAGTGGGCGGTTGAATTAGTCAGACTGGGAGTAGGCGAACTGCTTATCACTTCTGTTGATCAAGACGGCACGATGGAAGGTTATGACTGCGGATTAATTGAAAGAATTTCCACCCGGGTGAAAGTCCCTGTTATTGCGAGCGGCGGCGCGGGGAGTCTGGCTCATGTCAGAGAGGTAATATATAAAGGATATGCGGATGCCGTATGCTTGTCCTCCGCGCTTCATTATAATCACTTGTCAGTATCTCAGATAAAAAATTTCCTCAAGAAAACTCAATAACCGGACAGCGTGCCATATAAGCCGACGATACAGATTATTGATTATGGGCTGGGAAATCTGCACAGCCTGGGGAAGGCCATGAATTATCTGGGAGTGAAGGCTGAGAATATCAACAGGCCTTCAGCGCTTGGGAAAACGGACGGCATTATTATCCCTGGCGTCGGCGCGTTCGGAGAAGGGATGACTAAGCTGAAAGAGCGCGGCTTCATTGAGCCGCTGCTTGAAATTGCTTCCGCGGGGAAACCTATTCTCGGCATCTGTCTCGGCATGCAGTTCTTTTTTTCCTTCAGCTTGGAATTCGGGATGCATCGCGGGCTTAACCTGATAAAAGGCCGGGTAGTTCCTTTAGTGGACAGCGGCGGCAATCCTGCCGGCGATAAACTCAAAATTCCGCATATAGGCTGGAAACCTCTTCTTAAGCGGGCGGATGCTGTAGACTGGAATAATACAATTTTGTCAAAAATCAAAAAAAATGAAGAGGTTTATTTTATCCATTCTTTTGCGTGCGTGCCGGATAATGAAAAATATATTCTGGCTTATGCCGAATACGGCAATAGCAGATTTGCGGCAGTAGTAAAAAAAGGAAATATTTACGGCTGTCAGTTTCATCCTGAAAAAAGCCGGGAAACAGGCATTAAGATATTAAGGGAATTTGTAAAAATAGTTATTGCAAACAGCAAAGGGGCGGAATGATGCCAAGAATCTGTGTTATGCCCGCCAAAGGCCATTCTTCAAGACTGCCGGGTAAAAACAAGAAACTCTTACTGGGCAATCCACTGTTTTATTACGGATTAAAAGCAGCTGCTGAATCTGAATGTTTTCAGGATATATTTGTTTCCACGGATGATCCTGAAATCGCTGAAATTGCCGGCAGGATAAAAGGAATAAAAATTGACGTCAGACCCGAATATATCCGCGGGGATAATTTCTCGGCTCCGGAGGTTATAGCGGAACTGGTTAATCGTCTCGGGGGCGAAAGCAACGGCCTACCCTTACAGCATTAAAGCGGGATTCCTGGATAAGCAGTGGAATAACAAAAGGATACAGTCAAATAATATGGAACCGGTTTATTTAGGAAACGGGAGCTTCATAATTATCCGGACTGATATGCTCATAAAAGAAAAAACCTTTTTTCTTGCGCCGGCGCTTCCATATGTAATGGATGATATTTTTTCCTTTGACATTGATACGCCGGAGGATTTTCATATTGTTGAGGCCCAGATGCGCCGTCTGATACAAACAAAAGAACTAACCATATAGCAATTTAGGAGGCAATTGTGTCATTAATGAACATTGGTAATTTAAAAATCGGAGATGATTATGAGGCGGCATTTATCGCTGAACGCGGAACATGCTATGAAGGAGATATTGAAATAGCAAAACACCTGTTAAACGAAGCCAAAGCCGCAGGCGCCGCTTTGGCCAAAATTGAATGTTTTCGTCCGGAAGACGTTTACCGGCTTAAGGAAATGAAGGATGTTAATTATTGCTATACGACGGCAAAAGGCGATATTTCCGAGAATTATATTTCACATATTGACCGCAAACATATGACGCAGGATAAGTACAAAGCGATTATTCAATATTCCAATTCCATTAATCTTCCATGTTTTGCAACTGTATACGATATTGAAATGATGAAAAAGATAAAGGAGTTTGGGGCAGTAGCCGTTAAAATCAGTTCAAGCAATGCAGTGCACTTGCCGCTCATAGAATCTGCCGGCAGACTGCAGCTTCCCGTATTTATGGATACAAACTACTCGCTTCTGGATCACATAGCCCGCGCAGTTTTTACCGCCAAGAAAGCCGGCGTTACGGATTTGATTTTAATGCACAATCCTATTGGACCCCGTCCAACCCCGCCGGATAAGCATAATTTTCTGGCTATGAAATCATATCATGACATTTTTAATCTGCCGGTAGGTTTTACATGTCATTACAGGGGGGAGGAAATGATGTATGCCGCTGTCGCGCTGGGGGCTCACGCAATTGAAAAACCGATTTCGCGAAATCCTGATATTGCCGACAGCGAATATGTGTATTCCCTGGACATAAAAGATCTTTCCGGTGTAATTAAGAGATGCAAGAATGTCTGGAAGTCCAGAGGGAAAAAATTTTTGGAACCCGGCGATGTTCCGGACTTTGTCAAAGAGCGTATGAGTCCCTGCGCAAAAAGAAAAATTTATAAAGGTGAAGCGCT
>JACQZD010000097.1 GCA_016207865.1 Nitrospirota bacterium | reverse complement strand
GGATGCCTTCCCTGCGTATCAGATTTCTTGCTGCCTCATACGCATCTTCATCAGAAACCTGAATAATCTCGTCAATAATATCCCTGTTTAAAACCTCGGGAATAAATCCGGCTCCGATTCCCTGAATTTCATGCAAGCCGGGCTTGCCGCCTGAAATAACAGGGCTCTTTGCCGGCTCAACAGCTACGATTTTTACATTTCCTCCAAACTCTTTTCTAAGGACTTCACCCACTCCGGTTATTGTTCCTCCGGTGCCGACGCCTGCCACAAAGGCATCAATGCCGGATACTTGTCTCAAAATTTCAAGCGCCGTGGTTTTTCTATGTGTCTCAGGGTTCAAAGGATTGATAAACTGATGCGGCTGGAAATACCCTTTCCCGTTTGACAGCTCCCCTGCCTTTTCAACCGCCCCTGCCATATCCCTGCCGCCTTCGGTGAGGATTAATTCTGCGCCGAAGGCCTTTAACATGGTTTTCCTTTCAATGCTCATTGTCTCAGGCATTGTCAGGACCAGTTTATACCCCTTTGCGGCGCAGACAAAGGCCATGCCGATACCGGTATTGCCTGATGTGGGCTCCACAAGTGTGTCTCCGGGTCTGATTTTAGCCTCGCGCTCCGCGGATTCAACCATTGAACGGCATATCCTGTCCTTAATGGATTTACAGGGATTAAAAAATTCAAGCTTTGCGTAAATCTCCGCCGAATCACTGCTGACCAGCTTGTTGATTTTTACCATAGGCGTATTTCCAACGAGTTCTAAAACCGAATCAACAGGCTCTGAATAAAAAAATGTTCTGTTCATTTCCATACCGGTTTATTCCAGTTGTGATTTCAGGCTGATAAAATCCCGCCTGAGTTCATCCATTTCCCTGTGAAGCAGAGATAAATCATTTTCAAGTTTTGTTATTCTTTCATTTTCATCAGGCGCCGGCGTCTCGCATGAGATGTCCTGTCCGGCTTCCGGGACAGCAGGCTTGCCGGAAAGCAGGTGCATAAACCGGCATTCTTTGTGTCCGGTCTGGCGGGGAAGTTTAACCACAAGAGGCTCCTGCCGCCCCATCAGCCCGATGAGGATTGCATCAACCTCCTGTATTCCATTAAATTTATGCATACGCTCGGCGCGGTTTCTTATCTCCCCGAGGGTTTGAGAGCCGCGCAGCATCAGTTCGCACATGACGGCAAGTTCAGCGTCAGACAAGTCAAAAACTTTTTTGAAATTATGCTCATATTTTGGAACACGGCTGTCAGCCTTGTAAATCTTTTCAGCCAGCCCTTTTTTCTGCAGTTCACCCAATACCCGCGCCGCAGTGGACTCATCAAATGAAACTATAGGGTCCCGGTTGGATTTTTGGTTGCAGGCATTAATCAGCGCATTTAATGTCATCGGATAATAATCAGGAGTAGTTCTTTCCTTTTCAATCAGGCTTCCAAGGATACGAATTTCTATATCGCTAAGGACTTCCATTTTATATCCCCCCGTCATTCTTAATTGTTTAATTTTATATACTCAGCCGCCTACAAAGATTGGGTAGCCTCATCTTGTTCTGTCATTCCGTACTTGATACGGAATCCAGTTTTTTCCCTCTGGATTCCTGCTTTCGCAGGAATGACGTCATACGTTAATGTTGCGTTTGTTTATGATACCCACCATATTACATAATAGTTAATTTTAAAAGATAGATAATTATATTAAGTGTCTTTTGAGATTAATTTCAAGAGGAAGATATTATACGCGCTACCTCAGCGGCAAAATCAGACAGACTCTCATCACGCGCTCCGAAAACAACGTATGCCCGGTATTGCCGAAGTACCTTTAAAACATCCCTCCTGTCTTCAGCAGCTTCCACAGACCTGCCCTGTCTCTTTATGCCGTCTGCAAGGTCTTGACTTGATATATCTTTACTTGCAGTGCCTCCGGCATAATAGATAGGAAGAAGAATGAGGCGGTCGGAGCCGCGGAGATTTTTTGCAAAAACCTCTATATATTCTTTTTTCATCAGCCTCGTCGGCGCAAACCCGTGAGGCTGAAAAATATAACAGATATTTTCACTCAATCGCTTAACCGTTTCCATAAGAGACGCTATCTTATGAGGATTGTGCGCATAGTCATCAATTACAAGCCTCTGCCCGTCATTGAGTTTCACATCAAACCGCCTGTCAATCCCCTGAAACTCAGGCAAAAGCCCTGCAATTTCATCCAATGAAATTCCTGACTCCGAGAGCATCGCAATGCACGAAAGGGCATTATAGAGATTATATTTGCCAGGAAGCGATAGCCTGAACTCTCTGCCGTTAAGCAAAAAATCCGTACTGAACGGATTATAATTTATTGCCTCTGCCCTGTACTGTGAAGGGTTGTCTACAGAGAAAGCGACTGAATTCTTACCTGTTATCCTCATCAGATTTTCATCATCTGCATTCACCAGAATCTTTTCCTCAATGGCGCCGTCCGACTCGCATGCCTCAATGACAAGCCAGTCCGAATCACCGGTGCTGGAGTTGCCGGGGTTAGTATCGGTCCTGAATTGTTTGACCCTGCCGCCGCCGAGAAAATTGGGCTCCATGCCGAGCCTGCTCATCAAAAATGCAAGCAATCCTGCGGTAGTAGATTTTCCGCTCGTTCCTGAGACGGCAATTGTATTGAAGGACCCAGTTATTTCCGCAAGATACTCAGGGCGCGTTTTTACGGTTATCCCGCTTGCCTTGGCCTTTAAGGCATCAGGACGGTCAGATTCAACAGCAGTGCTGAAAACCGCAAGATCAAACGTGCTGTTTATTCCGCTTCCGTCTTGAGGGACAATATCAATACCCATAGAGTGAAATATTTTTTTAAGCGGGTGCTCCGGATACAGGTCAAAGGCCCTGTCTGAGCCTGAAATAATATTACCCTTTTCTGCCATAAAGCCGGCTATTGCTGATACGCCGCTGCCTGCGATTCCAGAGAAAAATATTTTAAGTTTCTTATCCATAAAGTTTGCGGGTTATTTTAACGTACTTTAGTTAATAATAACAGCCTAAACAGAAAAGAACAAAGTGTGTAAAATTTCTCAACACAATAGTGTAAAAACACTCAACATATTCAGTAAAATAATTATGTAAAATTAGAAAAATTCTTGTTTTTAGGTAATTTTACCTTTAAAACTAAGATATTACGGGGTATGATTTATTAGGGCAAATAATAAGGTTATAAATGGCATATAAATTGCATCTGTATAAGTAGAGAATAAAAAAGAAAAAAGGCGGGTAGCTAAAGACTAACCAAAAGGGAAAAGGAGGATTAAGATGCTTGAAATTAATAATAAATTAGAGCGGTGCAATATATGCAGGCACGAATATACCTCTACCCATATTGAAGCTACACCCGGCGTTAAGATTTATGTATGCGAAAACTGCCTTGAGGCCTCAAAGTATAATTTTATCTGGATTTGCATGAATTGCGGTAAGGTATACATGCGACCTAAATCATTTGTAATAAAAAACCTCACTGATGTTGAATTAAAAAAGGCATATATCCTATGCCAGGACATGCAGATTATCCAGGGTATTGACATGTGTATCGCATGCGACCCTGAAGGGGTAGTTAATTACATGAAGCACGTGAAGCCGGCAGCAGAATGCTGAACCATGGCTTCGCGTAAAACTGTCAATATGACATAAGCTTTACGGGCCGGATTTAATTACTTAAATCCGGCTCTCAAACTGCCCCCCTCTCCGCAAAACATCTTTTACAATTTCAAAATTAACCACAGACATGCCCGCTTGCCTACGCATTAGCCAGCAGGGATGGATACCTGAAGAATTTCAGGGCAGTACATCAGAGTCATGCTGCCTTCTATTCAGTAGTCCTGAGCAAAAACCACAAAATTTGCATCATGACGTTAAAGAATCTTTACTGTTTTCCTGAAATTCTGAAGGTATTCGTCCCTGC
>JACQZD010000100.1 GCA_016207865.1 Nitrospirota bacterium | reverse complement strand
GCAGAGGCTGCAAAGGTTGCTCCTGCGAAATATAAGGCGGCTCCGGATGAGTCAATAAGGGCAGAGGCAGGCTATGTAGCTCAGAATCTCAAAAATCCCAAGGTTGCCATAGTAGACGTGCGCGCCGCTGACGAATATACAGGAACAAACGCAATGGGCAATAAAAGAACAGGTCATATGCCGGGAGTGGTCCATCTCCCCTTTAACACAACGAATCTTAACAATGACGGGACGTTTAAGTCTGCTGACGCATTAAAAGCCGCATACGAGGCAAAGGGGATTACAAAAGATAAGGAAGTTATAGTTTACTGCCAGGGCGGCGTGCGCGCGGCACATACATATTTCACGCTTAAGCATATTCTGGGTTATCCGAAGGTCAAAAATTATGTAGGCTCATGGGGTGAATGGTCAAAATTAGACCCGGCAAAACATCCCGCAGAGAAATAAAGATAAGGAGAAAACAATATGAAGCTGGGCATCTTTGTTAATACGGACAAGCATTTAGGGCATATCACAGGGCTGGCAAAGGCAGCCGTTTCAAAAGGACACGAGGTGCATATATTTACAATGGACGACGGGGCAAAGCTTCTGGAGAATCCTTCCTTTACGGCGTTATGCAAAACCCCGGGCGTAAAGATGAGTTATTGCGACCATACAGCCATGGAAAAAAATATCAAAAAAACAGGCATCCCTGAAGATGTCGTCTGCGGAAGCCAGTATAACAATGCAGTTATGGCGGAAAATTCTCCATATATTGAATGACGGACCTGCAAAATTATCCGGACAGATAATTGAGACGCAGTCAAAAGGCAATACGATAAAGATAATTGACCTCTCAAAAAAAGAGCTGTCATATGAAAGCCTCGTAGATGACATATTCTCATATGACAAAGTAATATCCTGGTAACAGGGGATTGACAGTTTTAAAAAAACCTGACAGGTTTAAGGAGGCATCGTATGATGCCTCCTTTTTCTTTGAATGGAGTTTAACGCCGGGACAGGTGGATTTTGCGTGCCCAAAAAATCTGATTACATCCTTTTAATTTCCTCTCTGACACTCCTTACGTTTGCAGCCCTTTTCATCCTGCGCTCAGCAGATGACAACAGGCTGACAAGCTGGCAGTGGGTGTTTGAAGATGTCAGCGTTTTAAAAGTTTATCCGATACTGATTGCAGGTGTTTTTATTTCATATCTCCTCTCGAAAATCCCCGCCCCCGGACCTTATCCCGCTCTATGTCTTTTCATACTCTCTTTTATCCTTGCCGTGCCCTACTGGGGCGCGCCAGAGGTTATTGTTGACTCTTCAAGGTATTTCACCCAGGCAAAGCACCTTGAAGTTTACGGCATCGGATATTTTTTAAGGGAATGGGGCAGAGGCATTCCTGCGTGGACCGATTTGCCGCTCATCCCTTTTCTCTACGGTCTGATTTTCAAAATTTTCTGGGAATCAAGGATTTTTATCCAGATATTCACAACCGCCCTCTTCTCGCTGACTGTAGTGCTCGCATATCTCACAGGAAAGCTTCTTTGGGACAAAAGCACCGGATTTTACGGAGGCGCTCTCATCTTGGGAATCCCCTACCTTTTTTCGCAGATACCGCTTATGCTTGTTGACATTCCCGTAATGTTTTTTTTCTCACTGTCAATCTTTACCTTTATCAGCGCATTGGATAAAGGCGGCGCAATGCGGATAATATTTTCATCGCTTGCAATTTCAGCCTCTATGCTCACCAAGTATTCCGTATGGCTGATGCTCACTGTACTGATTGTGATATTTCTGGTTTATTTGATAAAAGCTTTTCAACCACCCTCCCCCTCACCCCCTCCCGTCAAGGGAGGGGGGACAGGAGGGGACAACCCTCTCATTAGGGGAAGAATAACTCCGGTTCCCCTCTCCCGACGCATAGGGATAGAGTGGCGGACAATTCTTTTTAGAGGCATATTAATTTTGTCAGTCACTGCTTTATTGATAGGTGTGATTTTTTTATACAAATCCGATGTGTTTTTGGGGCAGATACGCCTCCTTGCCGCCTATCAACAGCCCGGACTGAAACGATGGGGAGAGAGTTTTACATCAACATTTTTGTTCCAAATTCACCCGTTTATCACTGCCGCGGCTTTATATTCAGCTTATGCCGCCTTTAAGAAAAGGGATATGAGATATCTAATCGCAATCTTTCTGCCGGCGCTTGTCGTCCTGCTCCAGATAAGGAGAATCCGCTATGTAATGATTGTATTTCCTATGCTTGCGCTGACGGCTTCCTACGGACTGCAGCAGGTCAGGGATGAACAACTCAGAAAATTTATAGTTTTGTGCATTATAGTTTCCTCTATGACTGTTTCGGCATTTGCTTATCTCCCGTTTTTACAAAACACAAGCGCAGTGAATCTTAAAAGCGCCGGTAAATTTATAAACTCGCTTGACATAAATAAGGCTGAGGTTTTTACAAAGACTGATGCATGGTCGCCTGTTAATCAGGCAGTATCCGTCCCTGTCTTTGATTTGTTTACCGCAAAAAAAATCAGCTATCATTATTCGCCCGGCGCCGTACCGCCAAAAGACGAGCTCTCAAAATCACCCTTCAGATTCGCATGGGAATATAAAAATCCTGCGTATTATATGGATAAGGCCACAGACGGAAAAACAGCAGTGGTTGTAATATCGGAGAATGCAGGATATCAGCCGGACTTCGCCGGAAAATACCGTAACTATAGGGTATTCAGGCATTCAGAGGGCGTTTTCCAGCATAGAACATTTGTAACGGTCTACTATAATTAAGAAGCAGTGTCCAGCATAGACTTTTAAACTTCTACCAGTTGTCATTGACCAGATAATAGGTTTTAAAATGTCATTCCGGCAGGTAGTTAGCCGGAATCCATTTCCTTTAAAACGCCTCTGGATTCCTGCCTCCGCAGGAATGACGGAAGCATTATTGTTTATTCTTATACCCTTATTAATCTTGATTTTTGGTTGTATTTTCTGCTATAAATATTCTGCCCCGAACTATAGATTTAGCTGAATACGCTTCATCTTAAAATGCTGGGTATAAAAACACCTTTTCAAATACAGACAATTTAAAAGAAGGAGAAAAGATTATGGAAGAAAAAAGAAATAAGATCTGGGCTTTTATAATCACGGGCGTTCTCATCCTTATCAGCGCATTATATTACCAAACGAACGTATTCTATATGTACCTTGTGGCGTACATCTGGTTCGGGTTTGCCTACGGGATGATGCTTCAGTACGGAAGATTTTGTTTTGCCTCTGCCTCAAGGGACCTTTTTGCCGCAGGCGTTCCGAGAATGGCTGTGGGCATCCTCGTAGCGCTTATGTTCTTCAGCCTTATTCAGGCAACTCTCGCATCAACTAATATGAGCACTTTCCATCCCGCTCCTTTCGGGATACATACATTAATAGCAGGGTTGGTTTTCGGCGTTGGCATGGTGCTCTCAGGCGGCTGCGCGTCAGGCTCTCTTTACAAAATCGGCGAAGGGAATATGACATCATTTTTAGCGGCGTTCTTCGGACTTTGCATCGGTCAGGCTATATTTGTGGATGTAAAATGGTTTGATTTCATGATTCCGCAGAAGTGGGTGGAGACAGCCGCCGCAAAAGGAATTCCAGCGGATAAAATGACGTCCTCTTTTGATAACTACCTTGCAGGCTATGTCTGGGACCAGCCGACTGTCAGGATGTCGGACCTCCCGGCAATAAAAGAGGCCCTGCCCGGAGCCTCTAAATATTTCATCGGCGACGCGCTTATTACAGCCCTTATTCCTGCGGTAATCCTTCTTATTGTTATCTATTTCTTTTACATAAGAAAAGGGTTCCTCAAAAAACGCGCAAAGCAAAAAGGCGGCGCAGCCACCAGTTTCAGTGATGATGTTGCAGGCATCTGGAATATGATAACCGCTTCCAAGAGAACAACCCTGATGGGTGTTTTAATCGGCATCGTAGCAGGACTTCATATATTTGTCATGAAAGGGATGCAGAACAGATTTGCAGTTGATAATTTCGGACGGCTTCTGACAAAAATGGGGTTTACGGCTGACGTTTCAACAAGCGGAAAGGTCTTTGACCCTGGGTACTGGTATATCACAAGCCAGGAAGGGCAGTTCGGCGCATGGATTCTGGAAAAATTCGGATGGGATATGCACGACAATATATTCTTCGGAGTTAATAACGGGCTTCCCGAGCCGTGGCGCAACCCGGCTTTATGGATGTCCTTCGGCATTATCTTCGGCGCAATGGTGATGGCAAGACTGAACAATGAATACAAGTTTAAACTGCCAAAGGGCGAGCTTATAGTCTGGGGTCTGCTCGGCGGACTGCTGATGGGCTGGGGTTCAAGACCGGCGCTCGGCTGTAATATAGGCGCATTTTTTATCCGGGTGGCAGGCGGAGACCCGAGCGGCTGGCTGTACGGCACAGGCATGGTCGGCGGGGCTTTTATCGGCGTTAAATTCTTCAACTGGTGGTCTGAAAGAAAAATGGCAAAAGAGATGGAGTCGTTTTAAAGTGAATGGTGGCGGTGTTTGACACTTACACTAAAAACTGACACTTAAATATAAGGAGGAAGCAAGTCATGGCTATGAAGTTTGAGAAAACAGGAGAAGGAACGTATCTGCTGGATGTATGCGGCTATGTATGCCCGCATCCCCAGATATACTGTAAAAAGTCCCTTGAAAAAATGAATGAAGGTGATGTCGTTGAGATGGTTCTTGACAATCCTTCATCCGTTGAAACAATAGCTCAGATGTGCGATCAGGTCGGGCATGAGCTGTTGGAGAGAAAAACAGAAGGCGGCAAAATTTATTTAAAGATCAAAAAAGCTTAATGAACATCCAAAGGGGGGAACTATGAAAACGCCTCTGGCGATTGTGATTATAATTGTAGTGGTAATACTCGGTTTCCTGGCAATCTACAGCCAGCAGCACGACATGTCTGCCCAAGCGCCCGGGGAGCCTGGTGCAGCAGGTTATGGAGCAGCGGCAGGCGGTTATGGTTCTGCACCTGCGGCAGGGGGTTACGGAGCTGCGCCGGCAGCAGGAGGCTATGGTCATGCACCTGCAGGAGGCTATGGCGCGCCGTCAGGCGGCTACGGGGCAGGACACGGGGCGCCGTCAGGCGGATATGGGGCTCCGAGCGGCGGATATGGCAAATAAAAACTCTTACAACCTAACTAAACATGGGGGTTGAGAAAATGAAAAAAATATTAATTGCGGTAGATGATACAAAAGGCAGTAAAACTGCGTTTGAGGTAGCCTGTAAACTGTGTTCTTCTATACACCCGGAAACTACCATACTGGTTTATGTTGAAAAGTTTGAAGGCAGGTCTCTGATTACCGAAATGCTCGGCGACTCGGAAATTACAACCCTAAGGGATGTATTACACGGGACAGAGTATCAGGAGGCGCTTGATAAAAAAGCACAAACAATTCTTAGTTATTATAAAAAAGTAATGGAAGACAAGGGCATCGGCAAAATAAAGACCGTAGTTAAAAAAGGCCATCCTGTGGATGAGATCCTTAAGTCAGCCAAAGAAGAAGGCGCAGATATGATAGTTATCGGTTCAAGGGGAAAAAGGGCCTCCCATCTTTTCATGGGAAGCGTCAGCAGGGAAGTTGCCAACAGCGCTACCGTCCCTGTGCTGATTGTCAGGTAAGTAAATAACTTTTATTAGGCGTTTTCAGTTATTAAGGGGGTCCTAAGTAAAGCCTCATAATATGTCATTCCCGCAAGCGGAGCGCATCGGGAATCCTTCTGAAAACAAATCCCGATGCATCGGGACGGACAAGCCGGAATGACAGACTGATTATTAAAGATTCTGTATGGCTAGAATCCAACAAAAATACCCTGTGGTTAGAACTGCAGGGTAT
>JACQZD010000099.1 GCA_016207865.1 Nitrospirota bacterium | reverse complement strand
TTACTAAGGGGGAATTGAAGGGATTCCCGATCCCGAAACTTCGGGCGGAATGACGTCCACACAAGCGCTGGAAAACCATAAATTAAGGCAGTTCATCCGCCCATTAACTTCTTAACGCCCGGGAACGCCTCCATGTTCGTATGCGGGATGAACAGTCCTGAAACATATTCATCCATAAAGGAGCGTGATACCGACAGCTCAAGATAGGTCATCTTTCTTGCTATTTCCTCCGCCTCTTCGCGCATTCTCCGTGAAAGCATGCAGAGATATGCGCCTGTTATGGATGTATTCCCAAGAAATTCAAATTTCTCCCTGGATATATCAGGAAGCATGCCGAGGATTATCGCCTTGTCTATGTCCAGAAACTTGCCGAAACCTCCGGCAATATATACCTTGCGCACGTCATTAAAGGTGAACCCGACTTCCTTAAGGAGGATGGAACATCCGGCATAAATGGCTGCCTTAGCCCTTATTATATTTTCAATGTCAGGCTCTGTGAGGACGATATCCCTCCCGTTTCCCTGATACAGCACAAATTCAGCGCCGTCTTCTGACTCTCTCACCCGTTTTGAGACGCCTTTCTGCAATTTCCCCTTCTGATTTAATATGCCGGTCAAAAACATCTCAGCAGCCAGATCAATCATGCCCGAGCCGCATATCCCGATGGGTACGGAGCCGCCGATTACTTTTATTTCGGGCTCAAGCGTTTTACGGTCCATCACTACGTCTTCTACAGCCCCCTCTGTGGCCCTCATGCCGTGCTTAATCCCGCTTCCCTCAAAACACGGTCCTGCCGAGCACGCGGCCGCAACAAGGAATTCCGAATTGCCGAGGACAATCTCGCCGTTAGTTCCTATATCAAGAAAAAGGCAGAGCTCAGTTTTTTTATGCAGTCTTGAAGCTAAAACGCCGGCTGTGATATCTCCTCCGACATAACTTGCAACGCAGGGGAACGTATAGACGGGAGTATCGGGATTTATTTTTATTCCAAGTTCGCCTGCAAAAGAAAGGGGGAAGACGTTTGCAGTGGGGATGTAGGGCTCCTCCCTGATTGCTCCCGGGTCCAGCCCTAAAAAAAGATGGGTCATGGTTGTATTTCCTGCAACGACAACATTGTCTATGGATTTAATATTTATATGATGGTTTTTCATCAGAAGCGCGAGCATGATGTTAATGTCCGATATAACCGTGTGGTTGAGGTGTCTTAGTCCGTTGTGCTCTGATGTGTAAACAATTCTTGTGATGACATCATCCCCGTAATTTATCTGTGAGTTGTAGGTGGACGCAATATCTATGACATCGCCGTTATTCAGATAGACCAGTTAAACTACCAATGTAGTGGTTCCGATATCAATTGCAATGCCGTACTGCTTGGATTTTTTATCTCCAGGGAAGATATTTGTGATTTCATTGCAGTCTTCGCTGTAAATAACAGACAGCGTTATCTCCCATTTGTTCTTCCTCACTTTTTCCGCCAGGCCGGTCAGAAATCTGAACGGGACCCTGAGGCATCCGAGCCCTTTTGAAACGAGCTCTCTTTTGAGCCGTTCAAGGTCGCTGATATTGTCATTAAGCGACGGGGTAGGGAGATGAAGGACTATTCTTTCAGTAAGAGGCTCAATTTTTACGCCGGCTGAATGCAGAAGCGCCTGAAGGTCTTTAGACCTGCCTGTGGCAATCCTGCCCTCAAGCGTAAGCGGTGATTCTTTTGGTATCTCAATTGAGATATCCCCCAGAGGAAAGCTCTGGCAGGCGAGCGCATAATTTTTTTTGAGCTCTTCATGCGTAAGCTTAATCGCTGAACGGGCGTTAATTTCGCCGGACCTGATGACTATTTTGCATTTGCCGCAGGTGCCTTTGCTTCCGCAGGATGAGGTGAGAAAAACACCCTCATTTTTAAGAGACTCCAGAATGGAGTTGTCAGGCGAGCCTGTTATTATTTTGCCTGAAGAAAGAGAAATTTTCATTCAGCCTTCATCCTTCAACCTTCATCCTTGGTAGCTCTTAAAGCTCCTTCACCGCATCCACTGCATGATATGTAAGAATGAGGTCGGCGCCTGCGCGTTTCAGCGAGGTCAGTATTTCCATCATGACTTTTTTCTCGTCAATCCAGCCTAATTTTGCGGCAGCCTTGACCATTGAATATTCCCCGCTGACATTGTATGCCGCAACCGGCACATCAAACGTATCCTTAATATCAGAGATTATGTCCATGTAACACATCGCCGGCTTAACCATTACAATATCAGCGCCTTCTTCAATGTCAAGGGCCGCCTCTTTAATGGCCTCCCTCCTGTTTGAAGGGTCCATCTGATAGGACCGCCTGTCCCCGAATGAAGGGGTTGACTCCGCCGCCTCCCTGAAAGGGGAATAAAAAGCGGATGCGTATTTTGCCGAATAACTCATGATGGGAATGTCATCAAACCCGTTTGCATCAAGGATGCTCCTGATTGCAGTGACCCTGCCGTCCATCATGTCCGAAGGGGCTACCATATCAGCGCCCGCCTTTGCGTGCGACAAAGCCTCTTTGGCCAGGAGTTCAAGAGTAGGGTCATTTAATATTTCCCCGTTTTTTACAATGCCGCAGTGTCCGTGGCTCATATACTCACAAAGGCATACGTCTGTGATAACGGCAAGCCCGGGCACTCTGTCCTTGATGGCCCTGACGGCTTTTTGTACAACCCCGTTAGGATTATACGCTTCTGTCCCCTTGTTGTTTTTATGCGCGGGAATGCCGAAAAGTATAACGGCAGGGATGCCGAGTTTATAGGCATACTGCGCGTCTTTAACCGCTTCATCTACTGACAACTGGAAACATCCCGGCATTGTGGATATTTTCTTTCTGACGCCTTTTCCAAAAGTAACAAACATGGGATAAATAAAATCCTCCGGCATGAGATGCGTCTCACGCACCATGCTTCTGATTACTGTGTTAATCCTCAGCCTCCTCGGCCTGTGAATTGGAAATGACATAGTTAACTCCTTTGTGTTTTATTGTTTGTATAAGTATAGCATATCCAACGGCGTCTATTGAAAATGAGAACTATTGAATACTGTAAATCTGATATCCTATGTATGCTGTAGCCTTGTCATTCCGGCTTGTCCGGAATCTAAATTGCGGAAGGACTCCCGACAAGCGGGAGTGACGATCATTGCTTAGGACAATTGGTTATGCAGGAATCAACAAGAACTGGGAAGTAGCCGCAGGCTTTAGCCTGCGTTTTTAAAAATCACGCAAACTAAAGTTTGCGGCTACATCACGTTTCACTTTCATACGGTTCAATATGCACAATCACATCCACCACAGACGGAAAGTTCTTCTTAATAATTTCTTCAACTGAATGTGACAGTTCGTGTGCTTTTTGTATCTGCACTTCCGGGTCCACAAGGACATGTAGGTCAATATGAATGGAGTCTTCCTTGCCCCTGGTCCGTATCTCATGACATTCCCTTATGCCTTGTATCTGCAGGACCACATTATTTATTTCCAGAGAGTCAAGGCGCGCGGCGTCTGTCAGCACTTCTGCCGCGGACTTGAGGATTTCAAAACCCATTCTGCCTATAAAAACAGCGATAACAACCGCCGCTATTGAATCAATGACGGGGTAGCCGGTTTTTACTGCTATAAGACTGATGATAACCGATAATGACACAAAGATATCTGTCTTTGTGTGCAGTGCGTCCGCCAGAAGAAAATCGCTTTTAAGCTCCAGTCCTTTTTTCTTTTCATATGTCATTACCCACATGTTTATTAGAAGTGTTACAGCCATGATTATAAAACTTAAGGAAGTTACTTCAACAATATGAACCTCAGTAAATCCGTGATAGGCTTTTTTTAATATTTCAATGCCGGCAATAAAAATGAGGACGGCAATTGCGATAGTTGAGAGGGTTTCATATTTTTTATGTCCGTAAGGATGGTTTTTATCAGGCGGTTGGGAAGCAAGCCAGATGCTGGCAAGCCCTATGACATTGGATGTTCCGTCAAAGAACGAGTGAAATCCGTCGGAGAACATGCTTATTGAATTTGTCAGATAGCCGTAGATTATCTTTGCCACGGCAACAGCCAGGTTAAGGACTAAAGTATAGGTAAGGACGCGCCTGACTTTCTTAAGCCTCTGCATAGGATAATTATAAACGAAATTTGATAATTCTTTGAAATAAAATATTTTTTGTAGAAACCCTATTGTCGTCATTCCGCACTTGATGCGGAATCCAGATGTTATTTGCAAGGAAATGGATTCCGGCTTACGAACTGCCGGAATGACAGATTTAAAGGTACTTTTGAGTAAATGACAATATCAGCAGGCTGCTACTTGTAGATCAAATTAAAAAGCTTATTTGCCAATTCGGCATTGATGTCTTTCAGCGCCTTAAATTCCTCTAATGCTGAATTTCTGTCATCAACGGCGAGATAATTAATTCCGAGATTATAATGCGCGTATTCCAGATTAGGCTTGAGCTTCAGGGCTTTTTTATACGCCTCAATCAACACTCATTATATTTGCCCCTGCCTTGATTTTGATATCCACGATTACTTCCCGATGCAAAAATCACTGAAGATTTTATTGAGGATGTCGTCAGGCGTGGTGATGCCGGTTATTTCTCCGAGGGCGTCAAGGGCTTCCCTGAGTTCAACCGACAGGAATTCAGGCGATAGTTTTTTGTCAACGCCTTCAGTAAATGAATTCATGGAGGCAAGCGCTTTTTCCAGCGCATGCAAGGTCAGCTCCCTTCACGGCCCGCAAGCTTCGTTTCACGCCTTCTTTCTCAGCAACATCCTTTGCCTCTCTCATTCCTGCGGTGTCCATAATCCTTACCGGGAAACCGTTGAGGTCCAGATATTCTTCAATAACATCCCTTGTGGTCCCCGGCAGCTCAGTTACGATGGCCCGGTCATGCTCAAGAAGCGCATTAAGGAGTGAGGATTTTCCGACATTCGGTCTGCCGATGATAGCAGTCTTAAGCCCTTCCCGTAAAATCATTCCATGCCTTGAGCCTTCTATAAGTTTTGTAATTTCACCGCATATTTTTAAAGCCCTTTTCTGCATATCGTTTAAAGACGGCGATTCCATGTCTTCTTCAGGAAAATCAATATGCGCCTCAACAAAAGCGGTGAGTTCAACCAATTTATTCCTGAGGATGTTTATTTTATTTGAAAGCCCTCCGCTAAGCTGTTCCATTGCTGCCTTTTGACTTTGCTCAGTCGCTGAATTGATTGCATCCAGAACCGCCTCGGCCTGAGCCAGATCAATTCGTCCATTAATGAAAGCCCTTTGTGTGAATTCTCCGGGCCTTGCAAGTCTGGCCCCGTTTTTCAATGCAAGTTCCAGCACCCTGCGGAGAGGCACGGCGCCGCCGTGGCAGTTTATTTCCACAATATTTTCTTTTGTATATGTATGGGGCGCGCGCATTATGGAGATTAATACTTCATCAACAATTTCTTTGTTTGAATTTACGATATGGCCGTAAATAATTTTATGCGAGGGTGTTTTTTTAAGAGTCCTGTTTTTCGGCGAGGTGAATATTCTGTCTGCAATTCCTATTGCATTTTTTCCGCTAAGCCTTACAATTCCGATGCCTCCTATGCCTGAGGGGGTTGATATGGCGGCTATGGTGTCGTCAAAATAGCTCATAGCTCATAGCTCATAGCTCATAGCAACTATGAACCTTGAGCTATGAACTATGAGCCATGCTTTTATTCGCATAGTACTGCTGAGCAATTGCAAGGAGATTATTTACGAGCCAGTAAAGGACAAGGCCTGACGGGAAGGATAAGAACATGAATGTGAAAACAATCGGCAGAAACATCATCATCTTGGCCTGCATTGGGTCCATGGTTGTCGGTGTCATTTTCTGCTGGATTACCATTGTGGCTCCCATTACAACGGGAAATATATAGTACGGGTCTTTTACTGAAAGGTCGGTTATCCACCACATAAAAGGCGCGCCCCTGAGTTCAATGGCTTTAGCAAGTACATTATAAAGTGCGATAAAAACCGGTATCTGAAGAAGCATCGGCAGACAGCCGCCCATTGGATTTACCTTATGTTTTTTATAAAGCTCCATGAGCTCTTTCTGCATTTTCTGCGCGTCTTTTTTATACCGCTCTTTCATTTCGGCAATCTGGGGCTGGATGTCCTGCATCTTTTTCATTGTCTGCTGGCTTTTGTGCAGGAGAGGAATAAAAGGGATTCTGACGATAATAGTGATAAGCACTATGGCCCACCCATAGTTGCCGATGAATTTATAAAAGAATTTCAAGACCCAGAAAAGCGGCATTGCCACGATTGTAAACCAGCCGAAATCAACCATGTGCTCAAGCTTAAGATTCAGCGCCTTAAGCTTGTCATATTCTTTGGGCCCTGCATATAAAACAAAATCCTGTTTTCCGGGGTTTAATTTCAGCGCTATCTCAGGCGCGGTGCCGTCCTTCCAGACGGTTGCACCTAAAACTGCCGTACGCGGAACGATTGCTGCAGTGAAATATTTATCCTCCTGCGCTATCCAGAAGATATTACCTGTGAAATTTTTTGTTTCTTTCAGTTTTTCGTCAAACTCGCTCCTGTCTGTGTCAACGAGAATAACAGGGCCTCTATGTATATTGTCGGCAATTTCAAAAATACCGAACTCGGTGCCGACGGCTAATGAATACACAGGCGTATTGACTGTTTCTATTGAGAGGTCCACATTGTAGCCGTCATTGTAGAAGATAAAATGTTTTGTTATGCGCAGCCCTTGATAATCATAATTAAGGATTATCTCGCCCTTTGATTTATCTTTATTCAGGGTGAGACTGTCTGTATTGGACTGGTATGTAACTTTTTGAGGAAAGTCCTTTTCTGCGCCTTCAAACAGCAATGAAAGCGGAGGAATTGCCCCCGGCTGTTTTAACAGGGAAAGGGCGATGCCGCTTTTATCCTTATATTTTTTAAGCTCCCAGGATTTAATTACTGCGCCATTGGTTGTAAGCACTGCTCTGTAGAGGTCTGTTTCTATGGCAATATCCGCGCCTGCCGCCTTAACCGGAACCGGAGCTTGAGGCGTCTGAGGGGGGACTGACGGTATTCCTTTTACTGCTGCTGCCGGTGTCTCTGACTTTGGTTCTGCTTTTTTAGCCTGTTCAGGCTGCGGCGCATTCTTTGGCTGTAAGAAGTATGAAAATGCGACAAGAACCAGTATTGACAGCGCAACTGCTAAAAGAGTGCGTTTTTCCATCAGCTTGCCTTTTGAGAATCGGATTCAACCGGGTCATATCCGCCCGGATGAAAGGGGTGGCATTTTACAATTCGTTTTGCTGAAAACGACAGACCTTTCAAAACACCATATTTTCTTACTGCCTCAAGGCTGTAAGCCGAGCAGGACGGATGGAATCTGCATGAAGCAGGCAGGAACGGGGAAAAATATCTTTTGTAAAAATTTATTATGATAATTACAATGGTTTTCAAATTTTCCTTATTCAAACAGCCGTGATTATTCAGGCGCGCAGAACGCTATCCTGAAACAGTTAGTTTTTTCCTGCCCTTGGCCCGTCTTCTTTTTAAGACTTTTCTGCCGCTGCTTGTGCTCATTTTCTCAAGAAAGCCGTGAGTGCGCTTGCGTTTTCTGTTGTGGGGATTGTAAGTTGTATATGTCATCCTGCCTCCATTATTAAAATCAGAATTAATGAATCAGTGCTTAAAACTAAACTACTACTATAATATATTTCATCCGGATGTGTCAAAAGAAATTAATAATTAAAAATTACGGATGGGAACTTTTGGTTTCGTAGAGGGAAGGGTTTAATCCCCTTGCGATATTAAAATGTTCCGCTGCCTTATCGGGCTGTCCCATAGATTTGTACACAATCCCTAAATTTAAATGAGTTGCTGCGTTGCGCGGGTCCTGCTTCAATGCAACCTGATATTCCTCTAATGCTTCATTAAACTGCCTTTTATGGTAATAGTAGGCAAAGCCGAGATAATTGTGCGCCTCTGTAAAATCAGGCTGTAATTTTATTGCGCTTTTGTAATGCTCTATTGCCTCGTCTATTAAACCTTTATTTTTGAGAACATTAGCAAAACTTAAATGGATTTCTGCGATATTAGGGTCTATTGTCAGCGCAGTTTGATATTCTGTTAATGCATTGTCAATGAATCCCAAATCTTTATAGGTATTGCCTAAGTTGTAATGCGCCTCTGCGTTTTTTGAATCTAATCTTGCGGCCTTCCGGAACTGCTCAATTGCTTCAGCATATTGTTTTAATTTTTTGTAGGCAAGGCCGAGGCCATTGTAACCCCTTGCTTTATTCGGGCTTTTACTTACTACATCTGTCCAGAGACTGATTTCATCCTTCCAGACGGCATTTCTCTGGTAAGAGGCGAAGGAAAGCACGACAACAGAAGCAGCAAGCAGAAAGACCGTGATGCGTAATGCGTGACGAGAGGGAAAGGATGAAGGTTGAAGGATGAAGGATGAAAAACGAAAGACAAGATAAAAGACAGCGCTGACAAAGGCGATTATT
>JACQZD010000096.1 GCA_016207865.1 Nitrospirota bacterium | reverse complement strand
GGCTGGGATGGAAGATGAAAAAATTTTTAAAAATATCAGGGATGTAAATGAAAAAGATCTGAATTATTTTTCCATGGTGATAGTGCGTAAATGACTGATAACGATATTATTTGCTTTAAAAATTGGTTCTCTGATTATAGCCGGTCTTTTAACTTTACTGATAAAAATGAACAGAGAAACATAGACCTGAAGATTGAGCACACGCATCATGTCTGCCGGAATATAATTAAAATAGCAAAAGATATATTTTATGATGTCAATAAAATACGGATTGCCGAAACCATTGCCCTTTTCCACGATGTCGGAAGGTTTCCGCAGTTTGCAAGGTATAAAACATTTAAAGATAATATTTCCATTAATCACGGTCTCCTTGGGGCAAAGACGCTTATCGGAGAGAAAGTTCTTAATATACTTCCGGGAAGAGAGCAGAACCTGATTATAGGGTCTGTCAGATTCCATAGTGCTTTTAAATTGCCGCATTCAAAGGACAAAGACTTAATATCTTTCCTGAAGCTGATACGGGATGCGGACAAACTGGACATATTGCGTGTATTCATAGAATATGATGAAACTCCCAAAGAGGGAAGGGCTTCAGCTGCCGGGCTCGGTCTTGTAGATTCGCCTGAATATTCAAAAGAAGTCTTATCATGTTTTTACAAAGGACAAATACCATCATATACAACTTTAAAGACACTGGGCGATTTTAAACTGATGCATCTTACCTGGCTTTATGACCTGAATTTCAGGGGTACCTTTAAGCTGCTTCTGAAAAGAGACTACATAAACAAGATTATTGCAGGACTGCCGCAGACAGCTGAAATTTATGGCGCAGTAGGTGCGCTGAAGGAATATATTAATCAAAGATTGGACTCAGACAATCAAGAAAATCATTTAGAGAGGCAAAATGACTAAGATTTATTTCATAGGCGCAGGCCCCGGAGACCCTGAACTCATAACGATCAAGGGCAGAAGGATTCTTGATAAAGCTGACGTTGTTATTTACGCTGGAAGTCTTGTAAATCCGGAGCTTCTTAAGGGCATAAAGGCGGAGGTGCAGGATTCATCTAAAATGACTCTTGATGAAATAATCAGGATTATGAAGGATTCCATAACTAAAGGCGGTACAGTGGCGAGGCTCCATACCGGAGATACGTCGTTTTACAGCGCGATATCAGAGCAAATAGAGAAACTTAGGAAATTAAAAATTGACTATGAAGTTATTCCGGGTGTTTCCTCGGCAATGGCAGGCGCGGCTGCGCTCGGACAAGAGCTGACAATTCCGGAGATAAGCCAGACAGTGATATTCACGCGCATTGAGGGAAGGACGCCTGTGCCTGAGGCAGAGAAGCTGGCTGAACTTGCAAAGCACAATGCGACAATGGTGATTTTTTTAAGCGTCGGCATGATAGAAAAAGTCCGTGATGAATTGTTAAAAGGCTATCCGGGGAATACGCCTGTTGCGGTAATTGAAAGGGTGTCATGGCACGATGAAAGGATTATCAGAGGGGCGTTGAAGGACATTGCAGAAATGGTGAAAAATGCCGGCATTGTAAAGACGGCATTGATTTATATTGGAGAGTCGCTTAAGGCGCCTGATGGGCAGTTGAAGAAGGAATCTAAACTTTACAATAAGGATTTTAAACATGGATACAGAAGCTAAAACCCCTATTATTTTTTATATTACGAAAAACGGTCTTAATATTGGGAAGCGGCTCAAGGGCATTTATCCGGGCGCGCAGGTTTTAAGATTTAAAACAGAAGATGTTATCCGCCTTTGGCGCAAAAACAGAATATTTATCTTTATTATGGCGTCAGGCATTGCAGTAAGGACAATAGCTCCATTGATAGGGGATAAAAAAGCAGACCCGGCAGTTATTGTACTGGATGAAAAGGGGAGGTATGCAGTAAGCCTTTTAAGCGGACATCTCGGAGGCGCAAATAAGATTGCAAAAGAAACGGCGGAATTTTTAGGAGGCAGACCGGTAATAACAACTGCTTCGGATGTAAATAATCTCACTGCGATGGATTTATGGGCGGAGGAGAATAATCTGGCAATTGAAAACTGGAATTTGCTCCCTAAGATTTCTACAAAGTTGATAAACAACGGAAGGCTGAAGGTATATGTTGAGCAGGATTCAGGAATAAAATTGCCTGCGGAATTTTTAGCGGTTAAAGCCCCTGAGGATGCTGATGTTATTATTACCAATAAGGCCGGCGGGCGCAAGGCTTTGCCTGCCTGCCGGCAGGTAAAGCCTTCAAAACTTTTTTTAAGACCGAGGAATCTTGTCATTGGCATCGGGTGCAACAGCGGCACTCCAGCAGTAGAGATAGAAAGCGCAGTTAAAAAAACCCTAAAGAAAAACAAGCTATCATTTCTATCAATTCATTCAATTGCCACCATTGATAAGAAGGGCATGGAGCCTGGGTTAATCACATTTGCGAAGAAATATAATTTTAAGATTAACACTTTTGCTCCGGATGAACTTAACTCGGTAATTTCTAACCTTTGCTCTTCAGCCTTCAACGTTTCTGCTGCAGCTTATAAAGCCACCGGGGCTAAAGGAGTGGCAGAGCCGGCTGCAATCCTTGCATCAGGCGCTGATAATATGCTTATTCAAAAGCAGAAAATCGGAAATGTGACTGTAGCGGTTGCGGAATTAAAAAAAGTTGAGAATTTAGAGTTAAGAGTTAAGAGTGGAAGAAACGCAAGTCTCCGAACCTTGCCTACCGGCAGGCAGGCTTTAAACTCCAAGCTTTACATTGTCGGTACAGGTCCCGGTGATATTGAACACATTACTCCCGAAGCGCAAAGGGCAATAAAAGAATCAGACGTCATTGTGGGGTACGGCACGTATCTTGATTTAATCAAAGAACTGATAAAAAACAAAGAAGTTGTCTCAACAGAGATGACGCAGGAAATAGAGCGCTGTAAAAAAGCTGTTGAGCTTGCATTAAGCGGCAAAAATGTTTCTGTTATCTGCGGCGGCGACCCGGGGATATATGCAATGGCAGGATTGGTGTTGGAGACACTCAAAGGCAAGGATGAAGGAAGAAGGATGAAGGATAAAAAATTCAACCTTCAGAATTCAACCTTGTCTGTTAAGGTTGTTCCCGGTATTTCCGCATTAAACGCCTGTGCTGCCCGGCTTGGCGCTCCGCTTATGCATGATTTTGCATCAATAAGTCTTTCAGACAGATTAACCCCGTGGAAACTTATTGAGAAAAGGCTCAAAGCTGCGGCAATAGCTGATTTTGTAATTGTCCTTTATAACCCTAAAAGCAAGGGAAGGGCGGAGCATATCAAAAAGGCATTGGAGATTATTTTAAAGCACAGAAACCCAGAGACGCCGGTAGGAATAGTAAAAGGCGCAATGAGGGAGAATGAAAAAATAGTTATTACAAACCTGAAAAACATGCTTAAACATGACATTGATATGCAGACGACAGTGATAATAGGCAACTCGCAGACTTATGTCTGGGGAGAATGGATGATAACGCCGAGAGGCTATGAGAATAAAAAAAAGTAACGCTGCTTTCCTCTGGGATGAGTCTTTTTTATGGGGGCTGATGGCTTGTAATTCACTGAAAAGCCTTGGATTGCCGTTTGATATTGTAAGGTCTGCTGATATTAAAAAAGGCTGTCTTAAGAATTACAAAATGCTCTTTGTTCCCGGAGGATGGGCATCAAACAAGGGCAAGGCTCTCGGTAAAATAGGGATAAAGGCAGTTAGGGGATGTTGGTGAACACAGGAGATGGAATGGTTTAAAGAAGTCAGAAGTCAGAAGTCAGAAGTCAGAAAAAAATTCCGAACTCCAAACCTTGTCTACCGGCAGGCAGGCTCCGAACTCCAAACTTTTTTTTACTGCTTATTGGCCTTCACAATTTATTTTGAAAGATAAAAAGATAAAGACTCTGGCAACCTTTAGAGATGCTTTGCCTGACGCCTTTAGTTCTGACTTAAACATAGGGGATGTAAATAAAACGGCTAACTGGGCAGAGCTTGAAAAGAAATATCAGATTAATCTTGACCCCGCCCGGCTTATAAATGAGCCTGCAATAATAGAAGGCAGATTCGGGAAGGGAAGAGTGGTATTGTCACTTGTACATTTTGATGCGCCGGGTGATGTAAACGGACAGAGGGTTTTGAGGAATTTGTGGGAATATCTCGCTAAGGACAGTTATGAGTTAAGAGTTAAGAGTTATGAGTTAAAGAACAGGAGAAACTCAGAACAAAAATTGTCTGCCGCCTGCGATTTGAAACTCCTCTCAGAGATTGAAGCGGAAGTCAGCGATTTAATCTCTTTCGGTGAGCGGAATTTCCTCTGGTTCTGGAGAAACCCCATGCTCCTTCAATGGAGAAGAGGTGTAAGAGGGCTTGAATACTGCACATTGTTTGTGATGATTAAGGAAATTGCTGAAAGAATTAAGGTTGAAGGAAGAAGGTTGAAGGATGACAAATTTCCAATCAGGATAAAAAAACTACTGATACCTTTTATTGAGAAATCAAGACAACTCCTGATTTTGGAAAGACATGCCATGCAAAACAGGCACATCACTTATGAGAGATGCAGTGACCCTGAAATTCAAAAAATAAGGACTGAACTTTTCTCTGACACGAAGAGCCACGGAGGGAAGTTTAAAGAACTTATTGACGAAGTGGATGGTCTTTTGTTTTTATTGTTAAGCGGTACCAAGAATCTCTGATAGTTTTTTCCTGAATTTCTCAGGATGCGTCCCTTCCCAGTAAAGCTTTTTACAGCCCTGACACTGCTTAAAGTCTTCAGATGTCTGAAATACATATTCAGGGACAAGGTCTTTTACGTTTTCCTTTGTAATGCCGGCAATAAGGGCGTTGCACACCGCACACCTGCTCATCAAGGAAAAGTCTTTTAGCTTGAGATTGCTGATTACAGTCTTGAGCTGTTCAAAGGGGTTGTTCTCATTTAGCAAAAAATATGTTATTTGTGTTTTGTCTGCCTCTGCATGCGTATTGTATTCTGCGTATTTCCGCAGGCCGCGCCTTCTGACGAGGTGCGTGTCTTTTGTGAGGAGTATCCTGTCTTCTTCACGTGCAATTTTTAAGAGTTGGGTGTCTTCAATCCGGGGATAATAGAGGGTGTCATAGCCTAACAATCTTAGCCACCGTGCAAGTCTGCCGAGCATTGAATCGGCTATGAATTTCATGGGTTTTGTGATATCGGCAAGGCGGATGATGACATCCGCCCTGCCGTACTTTGATTTACTGCTTCGTTTCCACCGCTTCTATAAATGTATCACTGTAATCCGTGGTGCCTGTGCCTGCCGGGATTAATCTGCCCATTATCACATTTTCTTTAAGCCCTCTCAACTTGTCTTCCATGCCATTGATGGCTGCCTCTGTAAGCACCCTTGTGGTCTCCTGGAAGGATGCGGCTGAAATGAAGCTTTCAGTTGTAAGTGAGGCCTTTGTGATGCCTAAAAGCATGGTCTTTGCGTGGGCCGGTTTGCCCTTTTGTTTTACTATCCGTTTATTTTCCTCTTCAAATACCGCCTTATCTACCTGCTCTCCAACGAGGAAATAAGAATCTCCGGGGTCTTCAATTTTCACCTTTCTCATCATCTGTTTGACAATGACTTCTATGTGTTTGTCATTTATTGAAACGCCCTGAAGCCTGTAAACTTTTTGCACTTCATCAACCAGGTAGCGCTGAAGTTCTTTGGGTCCGAGTATTTCAAGAATACTGTGCGGATTTACAGAGCCGTCCATCAGAGGCTCTCCCGCCTTGACATAATCGCCTTCATGCACGTTGACATGTTTGCCTTTAGGGATCAGATATTCCCTTGTATCAGTGCCGCCTTTAACCACGACAACCCGCATGCCTTTACGGAACCCGCGAAACTCAACTATGCCGTCAATCTCGCTTACGATAGCCTGTTCCTTTGGTTTTCTCGCCTCAAAGAGCTCTGCAACTCTCGGGAGACCGCCTGTGATGTCTTTTGTTTTTATGGTCTCCCTCGGGATTTTGGCAATAACATCGCCCGGATGAACCATATCACCCTTATCTACAATCACATGGGCGCCTGAAGGCAGTAAATATCTTGCGAGGTTGTTGGTGCCGGGAATTTTAAGCGTGGCTTTGCCATGCTCGTCTTTGATGGAAATACGGGGCCTCATGTTTGCAGGATATTCAATAATAACCTTGTGAGCAAGCCCTGTAACATCATCTACCTCTTCCTTGATAGAAACTCCCTCAATTATGTCGCCGAGCGCGATCTTTCCGCCTAATTCTGTGATTATCGGCGTTGAATAAGGGTCCCATTCAACCAGCCGCTGTCCGATTTCAACCTGCTGTTTATCCGCAACCTTGAGTTTAGCGCCGTAAACAACAGAGTACTTTTCTTTCTCCCTGCCTTTTGAATCAACTATGGCAATGCTGCCGTTTCTGTTCATTACCACACGGGCGCCTTCCCTGTCTTTGACGGTTGAGAGATTAATGAATTTTACTGTGCCGTTGTTTTTCGCGTCAAGCACTGTCTGCTCCACAAGTTTTGTTGCAGTACTGCCAATGTGGAAGGTTCTCATTGTAAGCTGAGTGCCCGGCTCGCCGATGGACTGGGCGGCGATTATTCCAACCGCTTCGCCGATTTCTATACGCTCGCCCCTTCCCAGGTCCCTGCCGTAGCATTTTTTGCATACGCCGAATTTGGCTTCACAAGTTAGGACCGAACGGATTTTTACCTTGTCTATGCCTGCCTCAACAATTTTCTGAACTGCTTCATCATCTACCTCCAGATTTCTGGGCACGACAATCTCTTTTGTGAGAGGATCCTTTATATCTTCCGATGTGGTTCTGCCGAATATCCGCTCTTCAATCGGCTCTATAATTTCCCCGCCCTCAACAAGGCTTGTTAAATAGATTCCATCGTGCGTTCGGCAGTCGTCTTCCCTGATAATCACATCCTGCGTAACGTCAACAAGCCTCCTGGTGAGATAACCCGAATTGGCTGTCTTTAATGCCGTATCGGCGAGTCCTTTCCTTGCACCGTGAGTTGAGATGAAATAGTGAAGCGGTGTAAGCCCCTCCCTGAAATTTGCAGTGATGGGGGTTTCTATAATTTCTCCCGAAGGCTTTGCCATAAGGCCTCTCATACCTGCAAGCTGTCTTATCTGTGCGGTAGAGCCTCTTGCGCCGGAGTCCGCCATCATAAAGATGCTGTTAAAGGCGCGGAATTCTTTAAGCTGTTCCTCAGAAAGTTTTTCATTCTTTTTTGCGCCTTCAGAGCCTAATTCATGCATCATTTCATCTGCAATTTTTTCTGTTACCTGCGCCCATATGTCTATGACTTTGTTATACCGTTCCCCGTTGGTTATCAAGCCTTCCGCATACTGTTTCTGGACATCCATAACTTCCAACTCGGCGTTTTTGATAAATATTGGTTTTTGAGAAGGTATATGCATGTCATCAATGCAGATTGAGGTCCCTGAGAGTCTTGCATACTGGAATCCGAGCCGCTCAATGTTGTTCAGGAATATAACTGTGGCCTGTCGTCCCGCGCTTTTATAACAGAACTCAACGAGCCTGCTGATTTCTTTTTTATTCATTTCTTTATTTATCATTGAGAAAGGAACCTGGGGGGGCAGGATTTCGCTGAAAAGTATGCGTCCAACAGTTGTGTCAACAAAGGCGCCATTCATCTTTATCTTAATCTGAGCATGTTCGTCCACGACTGTTGCATCATAGGCCACCCTTACTTCTTCAGCGCCTGAAAAGATTCGCCCTTCGCCTACAGCCCCTTTTCTGTCCTTTGTAAGGTAATAGATTCCAAGCACCATGTCCTGCGTGGGTATGGTGATAGGTTTGCCGTTTGCAGGGGAAAGTATATTCCCTACAGCCATC
>JACQZD010000095.1 GCA_016207865.1 Nitrospirota bacterium | reverse complement strand
TACAACTCAGAAGTATTCACCTGTTCGGATAGGGAGTGATACCAAATGGGTTTCTATTGCGGCTGGATATTATCACACCCTTGGAATTAAATCAGACGGTACCTTATGGGCCTGGGGATATAATTGGTCCGGTTCATTAGGAGACGGCACTAACAGTCATAAATATTCACCTGTTCAGATAGGGAGTGATAACAAATGGGTTTCTATTGCAGCTGGATGGTCTCACACCCTCGGACTTAAATCAGACGGGACCTTATGGGCCTGGGGAAGAAACAACTATGGTCAATTAGGAGATGGAACTACGACTCAGAGAACTACCTCAACACAAATAGGCACGGATAATAAATGGGTCTCCATTTCAGCGGGGGGCACTCACACGGCAGCCATAAAGTCAGATGGGACCTTATGGATATGGGGGAGCAACAGTTACGGTGAATTAGGAGACGGGACCACGACCCATAGATTTGCCCCGATACAAATAGGAACGGATAATAAATGGGTCTCAATTACAGCGGGCGACTCTTACACAATAGCCATAAAGTCAGACGGGACCTTATGGGCCTGGGGAAAGAACAGCGACGGTGAATTAGGAGACGGGACAACAATTCAGAGATTAACCCCGACACAGATAGGCACGGATAATAAATGGATATCTGTTACAGGCGGATTTTATCACACCATAGCCTTAAAATCAGACGGGACCTTGTGGGCCTGGGGATCCAACAATTATGGTCAGTTGGGAGATGGAACAACAACTAAAAAAATAACTCCGGCACAAATAGGCACGGATAACAACTGGGTTTCTATTACAACAGGATATTTTCACAGTATAGCTCTAAAAGCTGACGGGACCTTATGGGCCTGGGGATGGAGCTATCCGGGTCAACCAGGAGCCGGAACAGCAACTCAGAGATTAACCCCGGCGCAAATAGGCACAGAGAACGTATGGGTCTTTGTTGAAGGGGGAAGAGATCACTCTATAGCTTCAAAATCAGACGGGACGATATGGGCGTGGGGGTGGAACGGGTATGGCCAGCTTGGAGACGAAACAATAAGTCATAAATACTCGCCTGTTCAGGTAACTGCGCCTGCTAAAATAACCAAACCTGTTCAAGCAGCCGCGCCTGCTCAGGTAACCAAACCTGTTCAAACAGCTGCGCCTGCTCAGGCAGCCGCACCTGCACAAATAACCGATTGTGTTGATAAAGATGCCGATGGATACGGCAACCCCGGCAGCGCCTCCTGCCCTAACGGTTCAGCAACAGACTGTAATGACAATGACGGCACAATCAACCCCGGTGCGGCTGATATACTGAATAACAATACTGATGACGATTGCAATCCTGATACGCCCGGTATTTCAGTTTCAGGCAATGCTTACAACTACCCCGTGCCTTTATTCAGGGCCGGGTTGTCCCTTAGTGTAAATTCATCGGCGCTGTCAACAAGTTATCTTAACTATTACTATGCCCGTAATGTCTTTAGTTTTATAAGCACATCAATTGCAAGCGTTACTGCAGCAGGAGGAATTGCAACGGTTACAGGCACAGGAAAAGTCAATGGAGTTGACGGGTGTTCATTTAAGGCAACAGTTAATGACGGCGCCCCGGATGCCATGGGAATAGCGATTACGCCCGGCGGAGCCTGCACTACTTCCTACAATGCTGACACACAGTCTGTAACCAGCGGAAATCTCACGGTGGCGGGGGAGTAAGTTACCTGTACCTCTTCACCTCAAACCTGTAAAGTTCAATTTTTTCCCCTGGTGATATGCCTGCTTTACGTGAGGCTATCCCTATCTGTTCTTCAACTGTGTCCACGCCTTCAAGGTCAGGAAGAAGCAGTCCCCTCCGACCGCCGCATTTTACAATCACGCCGTATTTTTTTGGGTCCAGTTCCTGTGCGCCCTTGATTTTCTCGGGCGGTGTAAGCACGTCAACCGAGTATTGAAGTTCATCAAGCTCTGAAGGCTCAACAGGCAGGAATCTCGGATCCTGAACGGCTGCGCTTATGGCATTTTGAATAATTTCGTGCGCGACATTTTTAGCGGCAGGAGAAAATGTTCCGATACAGCCCCTCAGGTCGCCCCTTTTTTTAATGGATACGAAGACCCCTGCCTTTTCAGCCATTTCAGAGGTAAGTTCAGCAGGCGGACGGCCTATTTCCCCTTCTCTCACATATGCCTCAACTGTGCTTTTAGCAAGTTTTACAAGAGGATGCATTTTTAATACCGTTATTCGTTATTCATGATGCGTTATGCGTAACGGCTTACTTTTCTCTTCTCAGTGAATAATCCGAGATTGATAGCAGGGCAGTCTTTTCCATTGAGTCTTCAAATATCCGAAGTTCTGCCTTTGCTTCATTGAGTAGTGCATTTGCCTTGTCATAGGACTTCTCAATGGATTTATATTTAGTTAACAAATCTAAGATATAAGAAAGGTCTTCTTTTGTGAGTTCTTCAGCCTTGATTATCACCCTTACTTTTTCAACTTCGTCAGGAGACGCTTCTCTGAGGAGGTATATCAGGGGCAGGGTGATTTTGCCTTCCTCTATGTCTTTCCCTAAGTTTTTGCCGAGTATTTTTTCTTCCGCCATGTAATCAAGGATATCATCCGCCATCTGAAAGGCCATGCCTAATTTTAAGCCGAATGATTCAAGGGCGTTTTCTTTTTCCTGCGGGGCGTCGGCTAAAACAGCGCCGCATCTGCACGCGGCGGACATGAGGATGGCTGTTTTGCCCTTGATAATATTCATGTAATTTTCCTCTGATATTTCAGGGCTGCCTTTTTTGCTTAATTGTATCAGCTCTCCTTCGCTCATCCTGACAGTGGCATTTGAAAGGGCATCCATAATCTTCTGGCTCTGAAATGAATTGGCAAGCCACAGCGCATTTGAGTAAAGATAATCGCCGACAAGCACTGCTATCTGATTTCCCCAGAGTGAATGGGCTGACGGTTGTCCGCGCCTCATGCTTGCGCCGTCAACAACATCGTCATGAAGCAGGGATGCGGTGTGTATTGATTCGGCACAGCAGGCCAGGATACTGCTTTTTTCCCCGGAATAACCGGATATTTTGGAGGACAGGATCGCGAGCAGGGGCCTGATGCGTTTTCCGCCGCCTTCAAGCAGGTGCCTGCCGACCATGGCAATTGCAGGGGCCACAGTGCCCAGAGTTTCTTTTATTCTTTGCTCTGCCGCCGCTATGTCCTTCTGATAATATTTCCAGACTTCTTCTGCTGTCATAGTTTTAACAATCAATGTTTAACCCTTATTTTATCAAGATTGATATTATTTTTTTGCAGTTTGTATAAATCCTTCGGCTTAAATGCGCCTTTTTCCGTAATTATGGCAGTTATATATTTTGCCGGCGTTACGTCAAAGGCTATATTTCTCGCCTTTACGCCGTGCGGAGCTATTCTGCATGAAAATACATTGGTGACTTCTTTTGAGTCCCTTTCTTCTATAGGGATGAACTTGCCTGACGGGATTGAAAAGTCAATACTGCTTAACGGCGCCGCAACATAAAAAGGTATGCCGTGCTCTTTACATAGAACTGCAAGAGGGTAGGTCCCGATCTTATTTGCCACATCGCCGTTACGCGCCGTCCTGTCGGTGCCTACAATGGCGAGATTGATTTCCCCTCTTTGCATTAAGGCGCCGGCCGTGTTATCCGGAATCAATGTTACGGGGATTTTATCCTTCATTAATTCCCATGCAGTAAGGCGCGCTCCCTGAAGCACCGGTCTTGTTTCATCGGCAATTACCTTTATTTTTTTACCCCTTTGAACTGCCATGCGTATAGGCCCGGTGGCAGTTCCATAGCCGCCGGTGGCAAGGGCTCCGGCATTGCAGTGAGTGATTATAACGTCGCCGTTTTTTATGAACCGTTCACCCCATTTCCCTATGGCCTTGTTTATCTCAATATCTTCTTTTAAAATTTCTTTTGCTTCTTTTATCAGGAGCGCCTTAAGCTGTGGAACGGTGAGATTTTTATTTGCAGTGAGCAGGTTTTTCATCCTGTTGTTGGCCCATTCTATGTTTACTGCCGTAGGTCTTGTTGACAATATATCCTTAAAGACAGGCTGCAGCGCTTTAAAAAATTCATCAAAGTTCTTTGCCTTTATTTTCTGCGCCCCTAAGGCTGCGCCCATTGCGGCAGCTATCCCGATGGCAGGCGCACCCCTTATCCAGAGTTTTTTAATCCCTTCAGCAACCTTGCGGTAATCCTTGCAGATGACATATGAAACCTTCAGCGGGAGCTTGCTCTGGTCCAGCATTCTGACCCTTCCGTGGACCCATTCTATTGTCTTAACCATTGTTTAAAATTTACCCCTTTCAGAAATATTTACTGATACATGATTCAAGATGCACTAAGATAAACAATTTTTTAATTCTGAATCCTGTGTCATTTGTATAAGTATGATAATACAAACTTTAGAAATTTCAAATAATTACCATTATATTATGGCTATAATTTTAACCTGCTTTTTAGTTAGGTAAAAAGTACCCAGTTTGTCATTCCTGCGAAAGCAGGAATCCAGTGTTTTTAATCATTTTCTGGATTCCCGTCTTCACGGGAATGACATTTTCACGCAGGATTCATGTTTAATCTTGCATCATGTATCTTGTATCTTTCCTCAATTCCACATAGGAGTTACTGTCATAAAGGCAAGGGTAGCTGTCAGAGCTATTATAACAATCACTGTGCCCCATGATATAAGGTTGTGGCTTCTTGTATTAGTATATTCGCCCATGATTTTTTTGTCATTAACTAAACGCAGGGCAAAGACAAGGACAAAAGGCAGCAGGAGGCCGTTTAATAAAGAGGATAAGATCATCAGCAGTATCAGGGGCGCTCCTGGTATTAAAACAAGCAGTGATGAGATGACTATAAGAGTTGTGTAGATCCACATAAAATGAGGGGCGTCTTTGAATGTCTTATCCACGCCTGCTTCCCAGCCCATGGCCTCGCATATGTAGTATGCCGTTGCCAGCGGAACGACTATGGCCCCTAATATTGATGCATTGGCAAGGCTGACTGCAAAGAGGGTTGAAGCATACTGTCCGGCAAAGGGTTTTAAAGCCAGCGCCGCCTCATGCGCGTCAGTTATCCTTATGCCGTGGGGGAAAAGGGTTGTGGCACAGGTAATTATAATAAAAAAGGCAATAATATCTGTTATGAAACATCCGACGATAACGTCAAAGCGGGATGCTTTATAATGCTCCCTGTGTATTCCCTTTTCTGCTATTGAAGACTGCAGGTAGAACTGCATCCAAGGGGTTATGGTAGTTCCTATTATTGCGATAGTCAGCATGATAAATTCAGAGTTCCACTCCATGGAAGGAATAAATGTGTTTTTGGCAATCTGGTTCCAGTCGGGTTTGGACATAAAGCCTGAAAATACATAACCGAGGAAAAGCAGGCAGGCCACCAGCAAAATTCTTTCTACCATTTTATAACTGCCTTTTGTGACAAGTATCCAGACAAAAAAAGCGCCTAATGGAACCATTACATATTTACTCAGGCCGAAGACCTCCATGCTTGCGGCCCAGCCTGCAAATTCTGCCACTGTAGTGCCGAAATTTGCAATGAGGAGCACTATCATCATGAAGAAAGTTACCTTTACGCCGTATTGTTCCCTGATCAAATCAGACAGCCCTTTCCCTGTTATGACGCCCATTCTTGCAACCATTTCCTGTATGACGATAAGGGCAATGGTAGTTGGTATCAAGGTCCAGAGCAGGGCATACCCGTAGCGTGCGCCGGCGACAGAATATGTAGTTATGCCTCCGGCGTCGTTGTCAATATTTGCGGTTATAATGCCGGGCCCGATAATGGACATGAAAATGAGCAGTTTTTTCCAGCGGCTCATACCTTCCTCCGCTTTTTTCTTGAGGCAGGCGGCAGGAGGAGGTCCACGACATCGTCAACGGTCACCATGCCCAAAATGACATTGTCTTTGTCAACTACAGGGAGCGCCAGGAGGTTATATTTTGAGATTATCCCTGCAACGACTTTCTCATCTGTTTCCGGGGCCACTGTCTGGAGTTTATCTTGCATTATATCGGAGAGCTTAGCGTCAGGCGGCGCCAGAATAAGATCCCTTAGAGAGATGGCGCCGAGCAGTTTTTCTTTCGCATCAGCCACATAGATATAATAAGCTTCTTCCAGTTCACCGGCATCTTTTCTAAATCTCTCAATCGCCTCTGAAACAGTTAGTTCGGGGGGATAGGCTATAAATTCATTTATCATCAGTCCGCCCGCAGTATCTTCCTCATGCCCTAAAAGCTCGCTGATGGATTCAGCCTCTTCTTTTTCTATCATGCCGAGAAGCTCCTGCGCCTTTTCCGTGGGAAGGTCTGATATGACGTCTGCCGCCTCATCGGGAGGCATCCTCTCAATTATCTCTGACGCATGCTCCGAGTCCATCTTGTCAATTATTGCCGCCTGCATGTCAGGCGTTAGTTCATGGAGCGCTTCGGCTGCGGCGTCAGGGGCCAGTCCCTCAAACAGTATGACGCCCTCCTTATGGGATACCTGGCTGATAATTTCCGCAATATCAGAAGGGTGAAGCTCTGAAATCATTTGCCTGGGGATAGTGAGTGAAATGGTTGTGAGTCTCGGCTCAAGGGGCTGGATGTAATTCCAGCTTATCAGGTTGTATGTGAGTGTTTTGCCGAAGACATGCACCAAATTTTCTCCATTGCGCTCTATGCCGAGCCTTCTCAGAATTCCTCTCATGCCGACATCAACCGCAATAAGACATGCGTCTCCGTTAAGCCCTTCAAGTTTTACGTCGTTGACTCTTACGACCTTTGCGCCGTTTGCATCCACTATCTGTTTGTCAAAGATATCCCTTACGATTAAAAGGTCGTCTGCCGAGGGAGAATAAGATTCAAGTTTGTCCGCATAGATTTTTGCTGATATTATGCGCTTGTTAAAAATGCTGAGGGAATCCCATGTTAAACGGTATTGAGTCTTTTTTTTCTCAATGATAATGGCGGATATACGCGGCAGCGGTTCGCCCTTGATGACCAGCAGGTCTTTAACTCTGCCGAGGTCATCGCCCTTCGGGTCCAGAACGGGTTTTTTAAATATTTCGCTTACAAAGAGTTCTCCAAAAAGAGGCATGTGATCCCCCACTAAAAAAATAGCAGATATAACCCTTAACTACTAACTACCAGCTACTAACTACTTTAGTTGAATAAGTATACATAAGGAGGGAAGTTTTCGGCAACCTTAAAAATCGGCTGTTTTTTGCCGGCCTGATTCTGTTACACGCTTCATTATCAATCCCGTAATCACGCCGTTAAACGCACCTGTTATTGTGCCGAGGAGGAGAATTACCGGGCTTATAATGATAATTGCCTCAGGTCTTCTCACAAAAAAAAGATATGCCAGAAAGAGCTGGGCAATGTTATGGGTCACTGCCCCCAAAAGACTTAACCCGATGGGGCTTAGAAGTCTTTTAAATAAAGTGTGTGCAAGCCACATCACGACTGTGCTTGATACCCCGCCTCCAAGGCTCAGGACAAAGGCCGGGCCTAAAAAAGTGCCGCGCAGGAAACTCCCAAGGAAAATTCTGATAAGCGTAACTGTCATTCCTGCCCTGAATCCGTAAAGCAGGAGGGTTGTAAGGGTTATTATATTGGCAAGCCCGATTCTCAGCCATGGAACAGGAGTCGGGATTAAGGCCTCAATGCCGTGAAGCCCCACTGCATAGGCGGAAAGAAGGGCGATGTGAAAGGTATCTATTTTATTTTGTGACTGCATCGTATTGCCCGTTATTTTCATCTCCGCTGATTGTTACGACTACCCTGTTTGGAACGCAGACTATGGCGCCGCTGTCTATCCAGCCCTGACGGACGCACAGCTTATTGGGACAGGATGACTCTTTCATGTGCACTTTCCTGTTTTTTATTTCAATTACGCTGTCCCCGGCAGTGCCTTTTACTGTTACGGTCTTTGCCTCATCCAGAGAAAGGACATAGGCAGTCTTGTTGTCAGAGGTGATTTTGACAAGATTTCCGGGCTTGATGAATTTTTTTACAAGGGGGAAAAAGAGGTTTTTCAATTGTAATCTTTCCGTCCAGATCTTTAGTTAGGTGTATTTTTTTCGCGGCATCAACTATTATGCCGCTTAAGCCCATTGATTCAAGGAGTTTAATCCCCTTTTCAGGCCCGAGGACAAAGACCCCCGTGGAGAAGCTGTCGGCTGCGTATCCATTATCCGCTATAACTGAAACACTGATGGCGACTGATGCAGGATAGCCGGTTTTCGGGTCCATGATGTGATGGTATCGCCTGCCGTCTTTTATAAAGTATCTCTGGTAATCGCCTGAAGTTGATACTGCTTTGTCCTGAAGGTCAATAGCTGCAAATATTCCGTCTGCCCTCGGATCCTGTATTCCGACCCGCCACGGCTTTCCGTCGGGCTTAATGCCAAACCCTTTTATATCGCCGGCGATTGACACCAGCGCCGCCTGGATGCCTGCCGCCTTAATTGCTTCAATCACCTTGTCTGCGGCATAGCCTTTTGCAATCGCCCCAAGGTCCATTTCCATGCCTTTTTTTTGTAAAGATACTTCTGACAGGGAACTGTTTATCATGATTTTTTTGTAATTAATCAGCGGGAGGATGTTTTTTATTTTACCATCCTGCGGGATACCGGCAGCGCCCTTGCCGGAAAATCCCCAGAGTTTTGTCAGTGGTCCTATGGCAGGGTCAAATGCGCCGTTTGTGTCATCTGAAACCATCAGCGCCTTTTTTATAATATCCAGCGTTTCAACGCTTACCTTGACAGCCTTGTATCCTGCAGCCTTATTAATGGCGGAGATTTCACTGTCATCCGAGAAGAAATCAAGGAGAGCCTCAAGCTTTTTAATTTCGGCAAACCCGGCATCCACTGCTTTTTTGGCATCTTTTTCCGACGCACTTACAGATAACTGATAACTGATAACTGATAACTGATAACTTTTTCATGCCGCGGCCTCTTTCTGAGAAAACTTTTTTTTCAGAGCGGCGCCTGTGTATGAGTCGGGATTCAGCGCTACGTCTTCAGGCGTTCCTGCCGCAACTAATTTGCCGCCTTCATCACCGCCTTCGGGACCCAAATCAATAATGTAGTCTGCGCATTTTATAATTTCCATGTTGTGCTCAATGACCAGAACGCTGTGGCCCGCATCAACAAGGCTGTTTAACACGCCCAGCAGCTTTTGTATGTCCACAAAGTGCAGTCCTGTTGTCGGCTCGTCAAGGATGTAAATTGTTTTACTTGTTGCGCGTTTGCTTAATTCCCTTGAAAGCTTTACTCTTTGCGCCTCACCGCCTGACAACGTAGTCGCAGACTGCCCTAACTGAATGTAGCCGAGCCCGACATTTTCAAGAGTGAGGAGTTTGTTCCGGAGCATGGGTATTGAGCCGAAGAATTCAAGCGCTTGTGTGACGGTCATTTCAAGTACGTCTGAGATGTTTTTATCTTTATATTTTATTTCAAGGGTTTCTTTGTTATATCTTTTACCTTTACACAAATCGCAGGGCACATAAATATCAGGCAGAAAATGCATGGCCACCTTAACGAGCCCGTCTCCGCCGCAGGCCTCGCATCTGCCTCCGTGAACATTGAAGCTGAAGCGGCCGGGTCCGAATCCCCGGACTCTTGATTCGGGAATTTTTGAATAAAGGTCTCTTATGACGGTAAATATGCCGGTGTATGTCGCGGGGTTTGAACGCGGTGTTCTGCCCAGCGGAGACTGGTCCACATTAATGGCCCGGTCAATGCTTTCAGCGCCTTTTAATCCGGAATGCCTGCCGGGCGCTTGCCCGTCATTGGCCCTGCTATACAATTTTTGCATAAGCGCCCTGTACAGGATTTCAAATACAAGAGTGCTTTTGCCTGAGCCGGAAATGCCTGTTACGCACGCAAGAACTCCCATCGGGATTTTTACATCAATATTTTTCAGGTTAAATTCTCTGGCCCCGAGTATCGTAAGAAAGCCGCGGGGCGTTCTCCTTTTTACGGGGGTTGGTATCATAATATTACCAGAAAGATAAGCGCCTGTGAGGGATTCTTTATGCTCCATAATTTCACGCAGGCTGCCTTCGGCCGCAACATAACCTCCGTTTATGCCTGCTCCGGGTCCCATGTCTATAATATGATCGGCCCTCCTGATTGTTTCTTCGTCGTGTTCTACAACTATTACCGTATTACCCATATCCCTCAGTGTGCAAAGACTTTCAAGCAGTTTTCCGCAGTCTCTATGATGCAGTCCGATACTCGGTTCATCAAGTATGTAGAGGACGCCTGTCAGGGACGACCCGATTTGCGTGGCAAGCCTTATCCTCTGCCCTTCGCCGCCTGAGAGGGTGAAAGCAGGCCTGTCAAGAGTCAGGTAGCTGGCCGCCGCAGGAAGCGCATTGCTTCATTGTGGAATTAAAGGCGCTTTCTTCTTCGTCCGTTAAGCCCTCAAATCCGAGGCCGTTGCATTTCGGACATGCGCCGTAAGGGCTGTTAAAAGAGAAGAACCGCGGGCTTATCTCAGGGTAACTGATGCCGCACACGGGGCAGGCAAGTTTCCGGCTGAAAAGCAGGTCTTTTTTCTTTTCAGCAAGATTTATTATTACTGTCGCAGTAAATTTAAGTGCCAGTTCAAGGGCCTCTGTGAGCCGTCTTTCAATGCCGGTTTTTATTATCAATCTGTCAATGACAATATCAATGTTATGCCGTTTATGCATATTTAATTTGATTTCTTTTGTAATATCCGTCATTTCTCCGTCTATCCTGGCCCTGATAAAACCTTTCTGTCTTATCTCGTGGAGCTCTTTTTTATATTCACCCTTCCTGCCTGCTACGATAGGCGAGAGTATCTGGATGCGTGTGCCCTCAGGCATGGCAGTTACAGACTCAATAATCTGCTGTAGGTCCTGCGATGTTATGGAGCTGCCGCACTTATAGCAGGTTATGTCGCCTATTCTTGTGTAGACAACCCTCAGATAGTCGTAGATTTCTGTAATCGTGCCGATGGTTGAACGCGGATTTTTAGTAGTTGTCTTTTGTTCAATTGCAATGGACGGAGAAAGCCCCTCAATGGAGTCCACATCCGGCTTCTGGAGCTGTTCCAGAAATTGTCTTGCATAGGCGGAAAGGCTTTCTACATAGCGTCTCTGCCCTTCTGCATAAATAGTGTCAAATGCAAGCGAGGATTTACCGGAACCCGAGGGTCCGGTAATGACAATAAACTTGTCGCGCGGGATATTCAGGGATATATTTTTCAGGTTATGAACCCTTGCGCCTTTGACTATTATATGCTCAAGCATGGGCTTTTCATTCAGGGAACAAAATATCTTTTACTATAACTTAATAATATTTCTGTTGACAAGGCAGCCATAAAAACTTTTAAAATTAGAGACAATATTTTTCTGGAGGGCTAGACAATGAAAAAAAGAGATTACCTGTTTACGTCTGAGTCTGTAACCGAAGGGCATCCGGATAAAATCGCAGA
>JACQZD010000094.1 GCA_016207865.1 Nitrospirota bacterium | reverse complement strand
TAAGGACATTACCCTTGACCCTTTCACCATCCTTTTCCATAAAGATATTCCTCCTCCTTAAATGGAGAGTCTGTCATGATACAAAACAAAAAATCATTAAAGTCGTGTTGTGTTGCTACCACCCGTAACTGAATGGTTACCCAAATCGCAAATTTTAAATTTGAAATTTGCGATTTCTTTGGTATACTTATGACTGATATGCAAAAATGCAAAATAGGCTGCAGCGGGTTTATGTACGATGCCTGGAAAGGTAATTTTTATCCGGAAGAGCTTCCGCAAAAAAACTGGCTCTCATTCTACGGAGAAAAATTTGACGCCCTTGAATTAAATGTCACCTTTTACAGACTGCTTAAGAAAGAGGCCTTTGAGAGGTGGTATAAGGAAACATCCCCGGGATTCTCATTCAGCCTTAAGGGCAGCCGTTTTATAACCCATGTAAAAAAACTCAAAGACGTTGAGCTTCCGCTTTCTACTTTTTTCAATACCACCGCGCCTCTTATGGAAAAACTTGAAGTGGTGCTGTGGCAGCTTCCTCCAAACCTGAAGGCAAACCTGAAGGTGCTGAAGGAATTTATAGAGGCGCTTAAGCCGTATCCTATGCGGTATGCCTTTGAATTCAGGCATAAAAGCTGGATTAACAGCAAGGTTTTAAAGCTGCTTTCAACTTACAATATTGCCGTATGCATGGCAGACTGGCCGTCTTTTATTGAAGAAGCGCCTTTGACTGCCGACTTTATTTATATCAGAAGACACGGCAAAGGCGGAAATTATTCCACCCCTTATACCACAGAGCAGTTGAAGAAGGATGCAAAAAAAATAAAGGCGTTCATGAAAGAGGGAAAGGATGTGTATATATTTTTCAATAATGATGCATTCGGTTATGCGCCGCAGAATGCAAAAGAGCTGAGGGAAATTCTTGCAGGACCTTCTGCTAAGGGCAAGACATTGCCCAAGAAAAAAGCCCCCTCTAAAAAAATGAAGCCAAAGAAGAAGGCAGTCCCCAAGAAAAAACCAACACCGAAGAAAGTGAAACCTAAGGAAAAAGCTGTTTCTAAGAAAAAGGCTAAACCCGCCCCGAAAAAGCACAGCAGTAAAAGCAGTGCAAAAAAGCAGGGTAAAAAACCCATAAAGAAACCCGTCAAGAAGAAGACCGCTAAAAAATCCCGGCGTTAAACAGTCTGTGTTTTTCTCTTGTAAAACCAGACGCTGAACACTGCCAGTATAATTGAAATTATCAGCATCCCGCCTGAACCAAGGTACAGATTAAATCTGTCCGGCTCTGAAAGACGTATCCCTGTCTCTGTGAAAAAGTGGTCTGTCCCGAGCATGACAGCTATCCAGCTGAAATGGAGAGCCCATGCATATCCGATATGCTTTACCGCTATTATCAGATTATTCCGCATAACGCCTGCAAAAAACAGTGTAATCAATGCCGTTGGCTGAATAATGCCTTTGATGTCAAAAACCCATTTATAAAAGATAAAATGGAGCGCAGAAAAAACAACGGCGGTCCCGATTGAGATATAAACAGGGCTTATCCGTGTTTTTCTTGCCGTTATGCCGAGCAAAATGGCACCGAGGACCATTTCCTCATTTAATGTATAAAACAGGTCATGGATAAAATTCTGATAAGCTATGACCTGAATCTTAACCAGGCTTTTTGTTGCTGCAGCATTCATTATAAAATACGAACCGAGAAATGAAGCAGTCAAAAGAGCCATGGAAAATTTAATCGCCTCTTTACTGATTTTTAGCCCGAGAATCACTGCGAACCGCTCTCTCCACAGCATATAGCTGAAGAAAATAATTAAAATGGAGCCGATTGCGGAATACCACCAGCCGTTAAAAAAATAGTAGGAAAAGCCCAGGTGTGAAGCTGAGATAAGGATGAGCCAGAAAATATTCTCAAATTTTTTTATCAGAGGTTCCCTGTTCATAAAATAGCTTAAGATGCTTATATACGACAAGGTGTATGAGCGCCGTATAAAGGTGCTGAGGATTATGAATAAGGGTCCGGGTGATGACACGCATGAACATGCGCGCCCGCTTCAGGTCCGCAGAAAGCAGATAGTAGCGGAGAAGCCTGAGCAGGGTCATCAGCCCTTTCTTAGTGATTTGTGTCCGGCCTTTGATTCCATATTTTTTCCCGATAGCAATTGCATTTATAAGCCGTTCTGAAAAATTATCGTAAGTGTAGAGATTCTGCGCCAGATATCTGTACCCCTCGGCAAGCTCCTCAGAACTCATATTCACCGGCGTGATATTAGTATGGACCAGGCTGTCCGCCGCGCCTCTGATTCCTCCTGCCGTATCATCTCTGAGCCTTCCCTCGTGTTTTATGCGGTCATACAGGGGCGTCCCCGGAAGGGCTTGCAGCATTCCGGCCATAACTACCGGAATTGACGACGCCCGGATAAATTCAAGCTGTTCATTAAAAATATTTTTGTCGTCGTTGTCAAAGCCTACAATAAAAGCCCCCCATACAATAAGATTGTTTGACTGTATTCTGCGGATGGCCTCCAGCAGATTTATTCTGGTGTTCTGATGTTTTTTCATTATTGTAAAATTTGACTCCCGCGGGGTTTCAATGCCGATAAATACCCTGCGGAAGTTTGCCCTGTTAAGAAGAACGAGTATCTCTTCATCCAGCGCGATGTCTATCGTGAGTGAACAGCTGAAATAGATGCGGTAGTCAATGGATTGGACAAATCGTTCAATCTCGTTAAGAAGTTCAACCGCCCTTTTGCGGTTTCCGAAAAAGTTGTCGTCAATAATGAATATGGAATCAACTCCCAGCGTGTGGAGATTCCGAATCTCAGCCATCACCTGCTCAGGCGATTTCCCCCGCGATTTTCTGCCTAATCGGACCGGTATTTCGCAGAATTCGCATGAATGAGGGCAGCCGCGGGATGTTTCAATGATTGCAGTTGAATATGCCTGAAGCGCAAGCAGTTCAAAACGCGGCGTTGGAGAATCAGTCAAAGCCACAAATCCGTTCTGAAGATATACCGGCTGTGCATGCCCGGCTTCAAAATCGTGAATGAAAGCCGGCCATGTATGCTCGGCTTCCCCTAAAAAAACAACATCCGCATGCTGGGAGCATTCATCAAGGTCCGACTTCCGCACAAGAGGCCCTCCGATTGCCACGGTTATTCCCCTGCCCCGGAATTCATCGGCCAGTTTATAAACCGCTTCCTTCTGAATATCATAGCCGGTAAGGCCGACCATATCAGCATCAAGAGCCGTGTCTACGGGCCTGACGTTTTCGTCCAATATAAAGACTTCGTGCCCCGAGGGGGTTAAAGCTGCTAATACGGCAAGCGACAGCGGAGGGAACGGAAACATACTCCCGTCAATGTCTTTGCAGTAGGAAAAGTCCCACAAAGACAAAGGGAAACGGGTATTAATCAGACAGATTTTCATCGTCTTGATTCGCAGATATCCGCTATTTTGTAGTAGTGCGTCTGCATGTGCTTGTACGCAAGCAGGTGAAAAACGGTTTCATCAAGATTCCGCATGGAGTGGGCCGCCAGAACCCGCAGAACCTGAAAAAACATTTTCCGGGTTTTCATATCTGCGCGGAATAAATAAAATGAGAGCAGCCGCACAAGAATCATCACGGTCTTCATGTTGAGAGACGGAAGAGACGTCAGCATGTTCCTGGTGTTGGAGTGTATGTACTGAACCATCTTTGCCCTGAAGGCGTCCGGCGAGAAAATCTTTCTCAGGATACGGGCAAAATTCATCTCAAGCTCCGTTTCGCTCATGTTCTTCGGGAGCAGATTGGTTGCCTTTGAGAGTTCTTCCTCGCTCAGGGCGGTTAATCCATAAATGGAAGGAAGCCGCAGAAACCGTTTTTCCGCGACAGCGCGAATATACAAGGGCGTGCCCGGAACCGCCTGCAGAAGCCCTACCTGAATCGGAAGAAAGTCAGCGTCCCTGATAAATTCAAACTGTTTCTCAAAAGACGACAGGTCATCGCCTTCAAGCCCGAACATCATGCCGCCCCATATTGTAATGCCGTAGGACTTAATCTTTTCAACGGCGCGCTTTATATCCATCCCGGTCTGGTGTTTTTTATTCAGTGCCTCCAGCTTGCCTGCATCTCTGGTTTCTATGCCTACGAACATGCGGAGAAAGGCAGCGGCACGGAATAACTCCAGTAATTCATCATCATTTGCCACATCCAGAGCCGCCTGAGTGTAAAAGTACATCTTTGTCGGAAGTGAAGGAAGCAGCTCCGCTATTTTTTTCAAAAGGGATTTTGCATATGGCTTGTTCCCCGCAAAATTATCATCTACGATAAACACCGAATCATAGCCGAGCTCGGAAAGTGTCATTATCTCGCTTAGAACCTGCTCAATTTTCTTAGAGCGGGGCTGACCGCCGTATTTTACCGGAATGTCGCAGAAGTCGCACCGGTTCGGACATCCCCTCGTAACCTGGACGCATCCGCTTGCATAGTGAGCGGATTTAAGATGATGAAAATGAGGCGCAGGCGAATCTTCCATATTTATCCATTCTTTCTGATGGTACAAATTCCTGTGTTTCCCCTGCCGGAAATCTTTAATAAATTCCGGCCACGTATACTCTGCCTCTCCGATAAAGACTACGTCCGCGTGAGCCGCGCATTCATCCGGCATGTCAAATGTAATCGGCCCGCCGATAACCACCGGTTTGCCGCGCCTTCTGAACTCATCGGCTAATTCAAATACGCGCCTTCTCTGGGGCACAGAGCCGGTCAATGCAACAATATCCGCATCGGTTTCAAATTTTACAGCCCCTGCGTTTTCATCTTCAATCTCCACCGCGCAGTCCGGAGGGGTCAGCGCCGCGAGGGTTGGAAGGGATAATGGCATGTGAGAATATTTTACGCCTACAAGGTCCAGACAGTGCAGGAAATTCATTGAGTGCGGGTGATGCTTTGGATTGACGAATTTAATTTTCATTTAAAACCCTCCTTAAAACTTAAAACAGCATTTAACCACAGATTACACAGATTAACACAGATTTCTCAAAAAATATAACCACAGAAAAAATAAAACAGAATTCAGCTGCAGAGTACACAGATTAGCACAGATTTTTTTAGAAGTTTTTTATTTTATCTGGGGAATCTGAGAAATCTGTGGTTAAAATTTATCATTCTTTGAGTTCTCTATGGTTCAAGATGTTGTTCCATGTTTGCGCTTATAGATACTAACGCAAAGCCAGATAAAAAACATACAAAAAAGAAAAAATATTGATAACTGCCATGGATTGAAAATAGTACTGCCGACAACTTTTTCCTCACGCAGGAACTCTGCGGGGAAACGCCCGAGGGCATACAGGGCGCCGGCTGCGGCAAAAACCGTTCCGGGATAAAGCCCCCATTCTTTCCGTTTGCGATAAACAGTTTCCGTGACTATTAATGCAAAAAAGGCATTTATCATTAAAAAAAGAGGGAGATTCCATACATGGCTGTCATGGGGCATATCCTTATAGGCATACCATGCCTCTGAGGGCGGGGCATAGAAATCAACGGGCAGTGTAAAGACTGACAGGAAAGAACTGCTGATTGATTCAGGGACGGCCCTGCCGTAACAGCATCCTCCCAGAAGGCATCCCATACGGCCCAGCATAATAGAAAGGGGGAAGACAAAGGCGCCGGCATCCAGAAGGTGCAGGGGAGAAAGTTTCATGACATATTTAATGTAAAGCAGGCTGTAAAGAAGCCCGGATATAATACTCCCTATAATAGTGAGCCCTGACATAGAGTTGGAAGTATTTCCTGTCTCAAATATAAAGGGGATTAATTTATTAAAAAGATGCCCTCCCAGGGTGGCAGCCGGCAGTCCGAGCATTAACCATATGAAAACCTTAGAGACGGGATAGCCCAGATTTTTTGCGCGCAGAAGGAGAAGAATCCAGCATATGACTAAAGAGGCAAGAACAACAACACGCCAGGTGGAAATTGACAGACTGCCGATATGGATAAAAGGGAACATGTCACAACCTAATACCTCTTTCTCTCCCGGATCTCCTGTGATTTCAGTTTCAGATTGAGCATCTCATCCGTATCCAGATAATTCCACGCTGTTTTCATTATTTGAGGATAGGCGCCTTTTAATATGTCTGAAAATATCTTGACTCTTTCGTCGTATATATAAGTATTTGTATCCCTCCAGCCGTAATAGTACCCTCCGCAGCCGTCAGAGCCTGTAACATAACGTTCCTGCTGCATGGCGTATGTGAACGGGAACTCCTGAACCCCGAGGTCCAGCTTTTTAATCCACATCTTTTCTTCTGACAGGGGTTCAAGCATTGGTTCAAGCATTTTATAATAAACCTTCATCCCCACAGTCATTACAGCGCAATACATTCTTCCGTAAACCCCGCCTGTGAAGCTTCGTTCTCCGATATATTTTGCATTAGAGCTGTAATTAATATCAAAGATAATATTTGTTGAAATAGTGAGGTCTGCGCCTTTTTTATCAGGATACGTCACCTCAGACATTGCATAAGGACCCTTTGTAGTCATCCCCTTTGCCACAAGCTGCGCCTGAACATCTTCACCCAGACTGCCGGCAAAGCTCTTAAATACCTTCAGCATGCCTGTTGTCATGGGCCCGCCTGCCTACACCCTTGCGCCTCCGGCATATTCCTGGGTAGCTGTGTCTTTATACTCAGGGACAATGATGACGGTCGTCAGATTAACGCTGCCGGGTCCCTTAGCTTCGGGTATGTTAAATCTGGGGAATGAATATAAATTACCGTATTCAGGTATTGAGGCGTAATGAGCTTCAGGAGGAACGCAGGATGCCGTTGTAACAAAAAAGACCGGATATAAAATAAAAGCCAAGGGTATTAGGCCGGCCGCAACAATTAATACTTTTTTCATATTAATCATCAATTCAAAAGTTACCACAGGGGGAGGTAAATGTCAAGGAAAACGGCGGGAGTTTTTTCTGCCCCTTGCCTCCCTCCCGCACACGA
>JACQZD010000083.1 GCA_016207865.1 Nitrospirota bacterium | reverse complement strand
TGCTATGCCTCATGCAAAACACATTTAAAAAACACATGCAATTTGACAAGCTCTATAAATCAATCGCCACCCTCGGCTTCATCGGCTATCTGCCTGCTGCCCCGGGCACATGGGGCAGCGCTGTAAGCCTTCTGCTGATAATTCTTTTAAAACCTTCCGACTCATGGCTTGTTCTAATCACTACGCTGTTATTTATTTTAGGATGGCTCGCTTCCCACAATGCCGAAAAGTCCCTCGGCAAAGACAACACACATATAATCATAGATGAGTTCTGCGGGTATTTAGTATCTGTTTTGTTCATACCTCAAAACACCGAATATCTGCTGGCAGCGTTTTTTCTGTTCAGGTTTTTTGATATACTGAAACCGCCTCCGGTAAGGAGATTTGAAATTACAATTCCGGGAGGTTTGGGGGTCATGCTGGATGATGTTATGGCAGGGGTTTATGCAAACATTTGTCTGCAGATATACATGATATTGTCTAAAATGGTTTAATATTGTTCAAACAGTTTAAATCAAACAGCCTTGAACAATTGAACAATTTAAACAAACTTAAACGATTTGAATTAATGAAACCCCTTGAACAAAAAATCGGGAAGCTTTTGGCTGATAAACACCTCACCCTTGCAATTGCTGAATCCTGCACCGGCGGACTGCTGTCACATATGATTACCAATGCGCCGGGAGGCTCTGCATATTTTGACAGCGCTGTGATATGCTATTCGCCGGAAGCAAAGGTTAAACTTTTAGGCATCCCTGAAAAACTTATCGGTAAATACGGCACAGTCAGCCCTGAAACTGCAAAGGCAATGGCAAGAGCTGTAAAAAAATTGAGAAATGTAAAAATAGGGCTTGCAGTTACAGGCACAGCAGGTCCTGATTCACAGGAGAACAAACCTGTGGGACTCGTGTACATTGCGCTTTCATACGGAAAGCAGACTTACGCCGGAGAATTCAGGTTTAAAGGCGGCAGAGAAAAAATTAAAAAACAGGCGACAAAGGCTGCGATTGAATTTTTATGGAAACACCTAAACAAATAAGGCAATTTACCACAGAGAACACAGAGGAAAATAAAACTGAATTCAGCCACAGATTACACAGATTAACTCAGATTTTTTTAGAAGATTTTTTTAATCTGTGTAATCTGGGAAATCTGTGGTTAATTAAATTCATTTTCAGGGTAAAGGCATGAGATGTTTTATTGCAATAGAGCTGTCCCATGAAATTAAATCCGCCCTGCGCAGTATTCAGGATGAGTTTAAAAAATGCGGGGCGGATGTGAGGTGGGTCCATCCTGACAACATGCACCTTACGCTGAAGTTTATGGGAAGCGCAGGTGAAGAGGATACCCAAAAAATAATAAGCTTAATGACTGATGCCTGTAAAAAATATCCGGCTTTTACCCTTACCCTCAAAGGCATAGGCATATTTCCGAATGAAAAATCTCCAAGGGTCTTATGGGTCGGGGCAGAAGAAGACGGCACACTTAAAGGGCTTCAGAAAAATATTGAAAACGACATGGCTGCAATAGGGTTTGAAAAAGAGGACAGAAAATTCACGGCGCATCTTACGCTCGGCAGGTTCAGGTCTTTGACAAGCAAAGAAACGCTTCTGCAACAACTTAAATTGCACAAAAATGACATCTTCGGCGCAATAAATGTAAAGTCATTATCTTTAATAAAAAGCGAACTCCATTCTTCAGGCTCAAGATATACAAGCCTTGCGGAGGTTCTTCTGGGTCCGAATTAAAATATTGAAACTTAAAATTTTATTTGAGTTATAATAAATCCCAAATCAAAAACAGGAGGCTGTATGGCAGACAAAGAACGGGCAAAGGCCCTTGAAGTGGCAATCTCGCAGATAGAAAAACAATTCGGCAAAGGCGCAATAATGAGGCTCGGCGCTGAGGGAGCGGCTGAAATAGCCATTATCCCTTCCGGCTCCATCGGATTAAACGCGGCAATGGGCGTAGGCGGTTATCCGAGGGGACGCGTAATTGAAATATATGGTCCTGAGTCTTCGGGAAAAACAACGCTGGCTCTTACTGCAATCGCAGAGGCGCAGAAAAAAGGCGGAGCCGCCGCATTTATTGACGCCGAACATGCCCTTGACGTGGGCTACGCAGAAAAACTTGGGGTAAAAATAAAGGACCTTTTAGTAAGCCAGCCCGACACGGGCGAGCAGGCGCTTGAGGTTGCAGAGACGCTTACAAGAAGCGGCGCTCTGGACATTATTGTCATAGACTCCGTGGCGGCGCTCGTGCCCAGGGCAGAGATTGAGGGAGAAATGGGAGACAGCCTGCCCGGTCTTCAGGCAAGGCTTATGAGCCAGGCGCTGAGAAAACTGACCGGCGCAATTTCAAAAAGCCAGACGACTGTTGTATTCATTAACCAGATACGTATGAAAATAGGCGTCATGTTCGGCAATCCGGAAACCACAACAGGCGGCAACGCGCTTAAGTTTTATTCATCCGTGAGGCTTGACATAAGGAAGATTGAAAATATCAAAGATGCTCAGGAATCCATAGGAAACAGGGTAAGGGTAAAGGTTGTGAAAAACAAGGTCGCCCCGCCTTTTAAGCAGGCGGAATTTGATATCTATTTTAACGAGGGCATTTCAAAGACGGGAGAACTCGTGGACTTAGGCGTTGAAAAGGGAATAATTGAAAAAAGCGGCGCATGGTATTCATATGCCGGAAACCGCATAGGACAGGGCCGGGAGAACTCCAGAGAATACCTCAAAGCAAATCCTGAAATAGCAAAAGATATTGAATCAAAACTGCTTCAGGCGTATAATTTAAAAGGATAGGTCAAAATAAAAATATTAAAATGAAAAATTAAAGCATGTCTTTAAATACTATAAACACACTTCTTAAAAAAGCCGTTCAGGCCGGCGCATCTGACCTCCACATAAAAGCAGGCACGCCTCCTGTCATCAGGGTAAACGGCGAATTATCTTTCATTCCCGGTGAAAAAGAACTCACTCCCGCTGATACCATGGACATTGCCTCTTCGCTGATGACAGATGCCCAGAAAGAGGTTTTTAAGAAAAAAAATGACATTGACATAGCTTACAGCGATCCGGATCACAACAGATTCAGATGCAATTGCTTTATTCAGAGGGGCAGTGCAGGGATTGTCTTCAGGGTCATTCCAATGGAAATCCTTCAGATGGAACAGCTAAACCTCCCTGCCGCGTTAAAAAAAATAGCCATGGAGCCAAGGGGGCTTATCATTGTTACAGGAACCACCGGAAGCGGTAAAAGCACTGTCCTTGCCGCCATGATTGACCATATTAATTCCAACCGGACCTGCCATATAATTACAATTGAAGACCCGATTGAGTTTTACCACAAAGATAAAAAAAGCATAGTCAACCAGAGGGAAACAGGCAATGATACCGAATCATTCAACAAGGCGCTCCGGGCGGCATTAAGACAGGACCCGGATGTCATCCTCGTCGGAGAAATGCGTGACTTTGAGACAATCCAGACAGCCCTTGTAGCCGCAGAGACCGGGCATCTGGTTTTAAGCACACTGCATACCGTAGACGCCGCAGAAACCATAAACAGGATTATATCCGTCTTTCCGCCTTTCCAGCACAAACAGGTAAGGCTTCAGCTCGCATCTATTCTCAGGGCTATTATATCCATGAGGCTTCTGCCCCGCGCCGACGGCAAAGGAAGGGTGCCTGCCGTTGAAGTATTAGTTGCAACAGCCACCATAAGAAGCTGTATAGAAGACCCTGAAAAGACAAAGTCCATCAACGATGTCATAGCGCAGGGCTTCAGCCAGTACGGCATGCAGACCTTTGACCAGTCTCTTCTTGCGCTGTATAAAAACGGGCTGATCAGTTATGAAGACGCGCTGAAGAGCGCTACCAATGCCGATGATTTTGCCCTCAAGGTAAAAGGTGTTCAAACCACCGGCGAGTCATTGGAAGAAAAAACAGCTACCTCCAAAGACAAGAAAAAACCTGAGATTGAACGGTTCTCGCGGTAGGAAAATCAGAAAAGCAGACGACTCCCCTGAGGCAGCATACCTTAAGGCAAAGGCTTATGCGCTCAGGCTTCTCAGTTACCGTTCAAGAAGCAGAAAAGAAATCGCGGAAAAGCTCGGTGAAAAAGGTTTTTTGCAGGGAGAAACTGAACGAGTCGTTAGTTATCTTGAAAAATTAGAATTTATAAAAGACGAAACACTTGCCGGACAAATCCTCCGCACCGCTCTAAAAAGTAAAAATCTCGGCAGGCAGGGCATAAAAATGCTGCTTTTAAGACGCGGTATTGAAAAAGACTTGATAAATAAAACCCTCTCCGGGCTTACGGATGATGAAGAACAGGATGCGGCGCTGAGACTTGCCGGAAAAAAATTAAAAACTCTGAAGGAGCTTCCGGAAAATATCATAAAGCAAAAGCTGTGGAGAGCGCTTCAGCGTAAAGGATTTCCGTCAGACATAATCAATTCAGTCTTTAAAACAATAAAACTCTGAGTAATCAAACAGGCTTAGATATTTGCTGGTTGACAGCAGGGACGAATACCTTCTAAATTTCAGGAAAACAGTAATGATTGTTAAACGTCATGCTGCAAATTCTCAAAGTTTTTCCGCAAGGCTATTTATAAAGGCCGCATGACTCTAATGTACTGCCCTGAAATTTCTCAGGCATCCATCCCTGCTGTCCTATGGGTATGGGTATCTGAAAAAACTTTAGAGCAACACCGCAAAATGTCATGTTGCCTTTTAGGGATGTCGGTTTAAAGATAAAACTCTAAAGTTTGCAACATGATATTTAATAATCCTGTTGCGTTCTAAAGATTTTGAAGATATCTATACCTGCAGACTAAAAGCAATGATGAAAATAGTTTCAGTGTTTTTCCAGTTTTATAGATATACTGCAGCTGTCAGCATTTTTAAGCATGCAGGTCTTTTCATTAATGCTAATCCGTTCATTAAAGTGAGCGGCAAGTCCCTGTGCAATACCTTTTGCCAATGAGCACAGCCTGCGGGGGGATTTGTAGTTTATAACAATCTCGCCGGGCCCCGTGCGTGTGCATTTAAGCGCGGGAGGAAGCGCCCCGGGATTTTTAATGCGAACAACCTTGTGAATGGTCTCTTCTGCGTGCTCTATTACATCAAGGGTCTTCCATTCAGGCTTGATTAAAACCCTGTACATCTTAAACAGCGCCGGAACAATAAATTTGCCGAAATCCTCAAGCAGGGCAGGTGCAGATTCACCAGTGCTCTTTGAAAGAGCGGCAACAAGCGCAAGAATCTCCTGATCGGGATATACTTCACTGCATAGATATATTTTCTGTTTAACCCCGGCTTTGTTCATCAACTGATTCCATGCATCATTGCCGAGCATGCCAACAACATATTTTTGCAGTTCCAGAAAAATAATCCCGTGCATTTCAGTTCCCATATTTATATTAATATTAAAAAAGTATATTACGCCAAGGAAAATTTAGCAACAGAAAAATTATGTCAAATAAAAAATGTTAAAATACCATTCAAAAGATGCCCAAGACGATACCATTAAATGAAATTCAATATGTCCTGCTTGACATGGACGGCACACTGCTGGACCTCTATTTTGACGATTATTTCTGGGTTCATCTCGTGCCTGAAAAATATGCCGAAAAGCACAACATGACCTTTGGTGCGGCAAAGGACCTGCTTTACAATACATATAAGTCGCATGAAAAAACGCTGAATTGGTGCGATATTGATTTCTGGTCCAGGGAGCTTCACCTTGACATACCAGCGCTGAAGGAGCAGATAAGGCACCTTATTGAAGTGCACCCTCATGTCATAGACTTCCTGAAGATGTTAAGAAAACACAGGAAAAAAATATTCCTTGTGACAAACGCGCATTATAAAACCGTTAATATAAAATTTAAAAAAACACAGATAGGCAGATACTTTGATTCCGTGCTCTGCTCTTTTGACGCAGGTTATCCAAAAGAGGATATTGAGTTCTGGCATAACGCGCAGAAGATTTTAAAATTTGATAAAGAAAAAACTCTTTTTATTGATGACACGGAGGATGTCCTGATAACCGCAAAAGCGTACGGCATCAAATATCTGCTTTTTAAGGCGACAGCAAATTCAAGGGCCGAGCCGAAAAAATCACGGAAATTTTCAGTAATACATGATTTCAGGGAATTGATGTAAAATACCTTGTAAGGGCTGGTTTAAAAACTATGATTCCAGCGTACATTCGTCATTCCCCGATTTAATCGGGGAATCCATAAAGTTGTTTAAAATTCTGGATCCCCCGGTCAAGCCGGAGGATGACAAAATCATCATTAAGGTTTAATTTATGAACGCATCTGAACTGCTTGTAAAATGTCTTGAAACCGAAGGCGTCGGACGGCCGGGCGTCTGCCTTGCCACCCTCGGACCTGGGGCGACCAATCTCATCACAGGAATTGCAGACGCATACCTGGACCGCTCTCCGGTAGTTGCCATTACAGGACAGTTGGATTTACCAAAACTTCACAAGGAATCGCATCAGTACGTTGACATAATTTCAATATTTAAACCCGTAACCAAGTGGAATGCAAGGATTGAGAGGGCCTCGGTCATCCCTGAGATTATCAGAAAGGCCTTCAGGCTGTCGGCAGCGGAAAAACCCGGACCAACGCACATAGAACTCCCGGAGGATGTTGCAGCAGAAGATATTTCCGATACGCCGATACCTCCGCTGGAAATAAATTATCCTGAGCCTGAGCCGGCATTGATACATAATGCCGTGCAGGCAATCAAAGAGGCAAAATATCCCGTTGTCCTTGCGGGAAACAGCGTATTAAGGGCAAAGGCTTCTTTAATACTAAGACAGCTCGTTGAAAAAATCCGCATACCCGTTGCGACCTCATTCATGGGCGCAGGCGCCGTACCGGCAGACAGTGAGTTTTTTCTCTCGGCATACGGCTTGCAGGCAAGGGATTATGTCTCATGCGGCTTTGACAGGGCAGACCTCATCATTGCAGTCGGCTACGACCCTGTTGAATGCAGCGCAAAATATTTTAATCCAAACAGGGATAAGAAAATAATACATATAGATTTTACCCCTGCGGATGTTGATGCGCATTATGAAGCCCTTGAACTTACAGGCGACATCGCTTCTACCCTCAGGATGCTGACAGAGCATGCGGATTTTCAGAAAGACTATGTTTATGACAAAAAACTGAAAGAGATTATCAGCTCTTCTTTTGATTTTTCATCCAAAGGGTTTCCCCTGAAGCCGCTTAAAATTATACGGGAAATCAGGAGCAGTCTCGGAAGAGATGATATTCTGATAAGCGATGTCGGCGCGCACAAGATATGGATTGCAAGATTTTATCCGGTCTATGAACCTAACACGGCAATAATCTCAAACGGCTATTCATCCATGGGATTTGCGCTCCCGTCTGCAATCACGGCAAAGATGCTTTATCCCGGAAAAAAGATACTCGCAGTCTGCGGCGACGGAGGATTTATGATGAGCGAGCAGGAGCTTGAGACAGCGGTAAGGCTTAACCTGCCTGTCGTGTGTCTTATTCTAAACGACGGCGGCTACGGGCTTATCGCCTGGAAGCAGCTAAATAAATTCGGGAAAGAGTTCGGCTGCCGCTTTGGAAATCCTGATTTTGTTAAATTTGCGGAGTCCTTCGGCGCAAAAGGGTACAGGGTAAAAAGTGAAGACGAACTGGCTCCGATTCTGAAAAACGCATTACTGCAAAAAGTTCCTGCGGTAATTGACTGCCCCGTTGATTATTCGGAGAACCTCAAGCTTACAGCGGCCTTGGGCAAAATAATCTGCCCGGTGTAAATTCAACCTTCAGCCTTCATAATTCAGCCTTGCCATTTTTCACTTATTCATCATATCCAGAAACTCTTTATTGCTCTTTGTGCCGGTTAGTTTCCCAAGGAGAAATTCCATGCTCTCAACCGTGCTGAGAGGAGTAAGCACCTTTCTTATAATCCACATCTTATTAAGGACTTCTCTCTCAACAAGAAGCTCTTCTTTCCTTGTGCCTGAGCCGTTTATGTCAATGGTCGGGAATATCCTCTTATCCACGAGTTTTCTGTCAAGGTGAAGCTCCATATTGCCCGTGCCTTTGAACTCTTCAAATATGACGTCATCCATCCTGCTTCCCGTGTCAACAAGCGCCGTCGCAAGGATTGTAAGACTCCCGCCGTCTTCAATATTTCTTGCGGTTCCAAAAAATCTCTTTGGCTTCTGGAGGGCGTTGGAGTCAAGACCGCCTGACAGAACCTTTCCGCTTGCAGGGATAACCGCATTATACGCCCTGGCAAGACGGGTCATTGAATCAAGAAGGATAACCACATCCCTTCTCGTCTCTACAAGCCTCTTGGCCCTGTCAATGACCATCTCCGACACCTGACAGTGTCTGTGAGGCGGCTCGTCAAAGGTTGAGCTTATTATCTCAGCGCCGGGCACCTGCCTTTTCCAGTCCGTGACTTCCTCCGGTCTTTCG
>JACQZD010000082.1:1361-4479 GCA_016207865.1 Nitrospirota bacterium | reverse complement strand
TTCGGGTGTCTCATTATCAATAAATTCGCGCCTGCAATAAGCATTGAGGACCCGGTAAGCGCCTCCCATGCAATTCCTCTTTCCTCAAGCGCTCCCCACTGCGGGGCATCGGCCTCGGATGCAAAGGTCTCTTTTACCTTCCAGACATACATGCCTACGTCTCCAATAATCGGAGGCTGCATTGTTGCGTCGTTTTGCAAAAGCCCCGCAAGCCTTATTCTCTCCATAACCGAGTACGTGTATTCAAGGCCGTATCCGAGGGCTGAACACATCGGGTCAGTAATAAGCCTTGCTTTATCAAAACCCATCTGGGTAATAAGTATGTTCAACTGCTTCGCGAGATTTATATCAAGCTCGGACATCGCAATCAATTTATGATTGTGCGCGAGCGCCGCGGCAACAATGGTTTTATAATTTCCTTCCTGCGCCTTGCCAATTATACAGTTATAGCCGCTCGCCGCCTCAGCCGCCGCGACAAGCACCAGCGCGTCTTTTTCAATGTGGTTTGAGCCGAGTATTATCAGCGGAATATCAATTGCAGAAAGGACCTCCTTTACCGTCTTTGCCGCATCCTGCGCTGAACGGTCGCCCCGGTCCGGGTGTGTTCCTGTCAATCTCAATGCAACAGCCTGCGCCTTTAATTCATTCTGGCAATACTGCGCCCATTTAACCGGGTCAGAGCTGACAGCGGCATACTGGTTTTTTACGGTATCAGGCCAGTCATCAGGAGAGTTGTCCTGAATCTCATAAGCAATGACAGGCTTGTTCGGGATGCTGCCTTCAAATGAAAGAAACGGCATAGTGTTTTCGCCGCCGATTTTAAGCGCCTTTGTTTTTCCAAATTCAAGCCCTAAAACCTTTCCGCTGCAAGTTTCCTTAGGAATAACGTAAGACATATTTTACCTCCGTTATTGCGTTCTTAGCGTCTATTGCGTTTATCGCGTTGTGCGTTCATCGCGTTTGTTGCGCTATAAACGCTGTACGCTATAACGCTATGAACGCTATTTACATTTCCAGATACGAGTGCGCATAAAGCGTCTTGCCGAGAAATACATCGGTTGTCTTCAATGTATCCATAAGCTCTTTATCAAGAGGGTTCATGATTGCGGCCGTAAGCCCCTCATACATTAATAATGTCAGATAGACCCGGTCAATCAGCCCCCTCATCTGTTTTGGAACGCCGTTTGAGATATTGCTGAGTCCCACCACCGTCTTCATAGGAGGGTCATTTAATTCCTGAAACATTTTAATCGCCTTGATGGAATGCATGGCCTGGTCCTGAGTAGTGCAGACCTGAAGGATAAGCGGGTCCAGAAACATGTCTTCAAGCGGCACCCCATACTCAGCCGCCCGGCCCATCATATCAGCGGCTATTGCGCATCTCTCTTCCGCGTCCGCGGGAAGCCCGCCTTTGCCTACGGTAAGCGCAATTATCTGCGCATTATGTTTTGCCGCGAGCTCAAGCATCACAAATCTTTCCGGGTCGTTTGACGTGGAATTGATAAGCGCCCGGCCCCACTGATTGTTGTGGGCTTTAAGTCCGGCTTCAAGCGCTGATGAGTTTGTGGTGTCAAGACACAGCGGCGCATGCACCTTTGCCTGAATGCTCTCAACCATCCACTTCATTAAATCTTCGCCCTTTTCCTCGGCAGGCCCGATATTGACATCTATAAAATGGGCGCCTGCCTTCCACTGCACGTCCGCAAGCTCCTGAATGGGCTTCGGGTCGCGGGCATTCATCGCTTCCCTGACTTTTTTTGCAATAACACTGATTTTTTCGCCGATAATAATCATGCCGTTATCTCCTTACAGAAATTAATCAGGTTTAAACTGCAGACAACATTGCGCCTGTTCGGAAAAACCTGCCTTCAGAGGAAAGTTTTTTATAATATCACAGAAGATTTTTTCAGTAAAGAGTGCTTATGGGGGGATAAGAATTTTAAATAGTTAAGGGATACCGAGCGAATCCAGAATGTCAAAGATTGATACAACAACTGCTGAATCAGCAGGAAGTTCAAAGACCGGCATTCCGCGCATGTCAAACTTAAATACAGCCTCATCATGAGGCACAAACCCTGACGCTTTAATCCCTGACTTTTCAGCAATCTGTTTAAGTTCTTCGCCCTCTTTGCCTGCAACCCTGTTAATCACAAGCATACGGCTGTCCACATCAAGCTGTAATTCATCAACAAGGTTATTTATCCGGACCGCAGTCTGAATGCCCTTAACTGTCGGGTCGCTTACTACCACCAGGAGATTAACCCTGTGGGTGGTCCTCCTGCTCAAATGCTCCATCCCCGCCTCATTGTCAATCACCACATATGGATATTTCTCGGAAAGTTTGTCAGTGTATTTACGGATAATATTGTTTGCGGCGCAGTAGCATCCAGGTCCTTCGGGCCTTCCCATGACAAGCAGGTCAAAATTCTTTGACTCTATGATGGACTGCTGAACCTGATAGTCAAAAAGCTGTTCCATGCTCATGCCGCCGGGACGCTCGGCCCCGCTGCGCACTACGGCCAGGGACTCTTCGCGCAGTTTTCCGATTGTCGCATGAACAGAAACGCCGAGCGCTTCATTAAGGCAGGAGTTGATGTCCGCGTCAACAGCTAAAACAGGTTTATGTTTTTTTTCCGCGAGATACCGGACTATCAGGGCGGCGATTGTCGTCTTGCCGGTGCCGCCCTTGCCCGCAAGCGCAATTACGTATGCCATAAAATTATGGTAACACAAATGTAAAACGGTAGTCAGCAGCAGAATAATTAATCATGGCCAATAAGACTTTTTCCTGTATGCTTCATCATGCGGACCCATATCCACAAATTTGACAGTTTCATCCTTGCACTTCAGGCAGTCATGGCAGTGAATTGTTTTGTCATCACCCTTTGCCCTGCATACCCTGCAATACAGATAGATTATGAGAAAATTTCTTTTAACAGGAGTGCTGTAATATCCCCTGAAATTTCCCTTTAATGGTTCGCCGAGGGCAATGGGGTTTTCTATTATCATATCAACTTTTTTCTTTATCGCCTTCTTTACTGAACTGTGCTTTTTCAGCGATTTTACAAAAACATCACTGAATTGCGCTTCCATCAAAAAACCTCATTATACTTGAACC
>JACQZD010000082.1:0-1355 GCA_016207865.1 Nitrospirota bacterium | reverse complement strand
TACTTGAACCATTTCATCTTGCCATTCCTGATTTTAGAAATTGTATCCAAAAGACTTTTCCTGAAATTAGGGTCGCCAAGAATTATTTCAGTAGGTTCATTTACAACCGTCCTCTTCAGGTTTAAAACAAACTGTGTAAAAATTTCAGAAACACTCGTTCTTTGTTCTTCTGCATAGGATTTAATGTAATTTATTAAATCTTCATCAAGCGTTATATTTACTTTACCTTTAAGCATTATAAATACCTCCTTTATGTTATACGCCTATTATACGCCCGATGGTTTTAAAATATCAAGACTCTCTCTCAAATGAGCAATTTGGGTAATCCGGCGTTTTGGGGAATATTCAAATTTAGCTTTGCTTTTTAATCCCGTATTTATGCCTTACTTCCTCTATCTTGCCGCAGGAATATTCGCCTTCGGGGCATGGGGTGTAAAGGCATCCGGGACCTGCCTTATGAAACAGCGTCGGCGCCGCATTCTTCACAAGCTTAAGCATTTCCTCAGCCATATGCCTTATTTCCCACTGCGCGCGGTTACAGCACCTCTGCCTGAAAAAATGAAGAAGCTCCCTCGCATTCATAGTGACCATGATTTTTGTCTCAGCGGCATTGGGGAGGACAAATCTTGCATCCTGATTGGCGGACTCGCCTTTAACGCCATGTTTATTCAACCGCTCCACAAGAAAATCATAGACATTCTGAGCCTCAATCATAAAATTCTCAAAGGCCCTTTTTGCCTCGCTGTCTTCTTTTATTGAAGTTGGAATTACATAGTCAAAGCTTGTATCCTGACGCAGGCTAAAGCCTGCGGCTACTCCAGACTCAGAACTTTTTTCCGACACATATCTCTGCGACTGCTGTGAGTATGACGCAAGCCTGTGTCTCACGAGCTGGTGCGAGCAGGCCCTTGAAATCCCCTCTATCGCAAAAGTGAAAGACGCATGCTCAATAGGACTCATATGCCCCATCTTCACAAGCCTTTCAACAAATGCCTTCTGGTCTTTCGCCTCAATTTTCTCTTTTAAAGCCTCAACGTCAGACGGGCTGTAGCAAAGCTTTGCAGCCATGGCCACGGTCTCCTCCGGATTCGGCGTATGCCTCAGAAGGATTACTTTAAGTTTTGACTCAGGCATTATGGATTCCTCACATTGATATTTTTATAATACTTTTCAGCCATGTAGAAATATTAGCAGGTTGTAATGCAAATGGCAATATTTTCAAAAGCAAACAGAAATACTTATCAAAGGGGACGAAAGGTTGTCGGCAGGTCTTTATCTATAAAATCCAGTTCTGCGCCATCCTGTATAGTTTCTATAATTTCAGGACAAGCAACTAAATGCCTGATGAAATCAAA
>JACQZD010000093.1 GCA_016207865.1 Nitrospirota bacterium | reverse complement strand
TCTCATTCTTCACCCCCCACCCACAGTATAGGACATTATTTATGCGTGAGTCAATAGTCTTATCGTGGGAGTTTTTTATATGTGGAGACGATTTTTTTATGGAATACCTGTTATGGGGTTTGCTTCAATAATTGTATCAATCTTCTTTATAGGCGGTATACAGTTGCTTGTTTTGGGAATATTTGGAGAATATCTTGGCAGAACATATCAGGAAGGTCAAAAAAGACCACTTTATATTATATCTGAATATATTCCATAGAATTCATTATGATTGATAATCTGAAGTGGGACAGTAAATTTTTTAAAAGAAAGATCGGAGAATTAAAAATTACCCCCGAATTTTCTCATAAAATAAATGCTGCTATTAAAAAGGCTAAAGCTGACAGCTTTAAATATATTATATGCAAAGTCCATCCGCACCAAACGGCGTTTATCAGGATTTTAGAATCATTAGGTTTTTATCTTTCGGATATAGGAGTAACTTTGACGGTTGATATTGATAAATTATTGAATAAAGCTGTGTATAAAGACTCTCCTATGATAAAAGCTATTAGAGTTGCTAACCTAAAAGATATCTATATGCTAAAGAAAATGATTAAATCGTTTTTTCTGGAAAGCCGTTTTTACAACGACCCTTTTTTTTCTAAAGAAGAAGCAGACAAACTGTATCAAACATGGATGGAGAATTCAGTTAAAAAAAAAGCTGCGGATATAGTGTTCTGTATTCCTGATGTCGGTTTTATTACTTGTAAGAAAAATGTAACAAACATTGGCGAAATCGGTCTTGTTGGTGTAAAGAAAGATTTTAGAGGTAAAGCAGTAGGAACTGCCCTAATGAAGGAAGCCATAACATGGTTTAAATCACAAGATATTAATCTGGTTAGTGTCAGGACGCAGTTGAAAAATATAGATGCAATGAATTTTTATCTAAAATTAGGCTGCTATGTCAAGGGGTATGATATAGTTTTTGCCAAAATATTATAGGAGACAATATGAAGACAATTCTTGTTACAGGCGGGGCCGGGTTTATTGGCAGTAACTTTATAGAATATTGGTTTAATAAGTATCCTGAGGACAAGGTTATTGTACTGGATGTGTTGACATATGCCGGAAATCCCGATAACTTACCAGAATACATTAAAAAATCAACCCGTTTCCAATTCTGGTATGGTAATGTCACAAATGATGAATTGGTGGACAATTTGGTATCGAGATCGGACATAATACTACATTTTGCAGCAGAATCACACGTGGCGCGCTCTATCTTTGATAATAAAATCTTTTATATAACAGACGTAATCGGCACCCAGACAATAGCTAATGCAGTGCTGAAACATTATAAAACGGTTGAACGATTTATTCATATTTCAACTTCAGAGGTATACGGGACTGCGTTATCCAAGCCGATGACAGAAGATCACCCGCTGAATCCTATGTCACCTTATGCGAGCGCCAAGGCAGGGGCAGACAGACTGGTCTATTCCTATTGGGCCACATACGATATTCCAGCTGTCATAGTCCGTCCTTTTAATCAGTATGGTCCCCGCCAGCATTTGGAGAAGGTAGTTCCCCGGTTTATCACCAGCGCTTTAAAAAATGAACCTCTAACAGTTCATGGGGACGGCTCTGCACGACGGGATTGGCTGTATGTTGAAAATACCTGCGAAAGGCTTGATAAAATAATAAGTGCACCTCTGAATAAAGTTAAGGGGGAAGTTTTTAATATTGGTTCGGGTTTTGATCTGGATGTATTGGCAATTGCCAAAATGGTTCTGAAGATTACTGACTGCGGAGATGACCTGATAACTTTTGTCGGCGACAGACTGGGGCAGGTACAACATCATATCTCATCTGTTGATAAGGCGTCCAATATTTTGGGGGTTACGCAGGGAATTTCTTTTGAAGAAGGGCTAACAAAGACCATCGAATGGTATAAAAACAATGAAGAGTGGTGGCACAGAATTGAGTGGATGAAGAATATCCAGATAATGACCAAGTCGGGAAAAATTGAAAGTCATTAATCAGCTAATCAGGTGTAATTAAGTTGTCAATGACTATAAATAAAACTGGCATATCTTTTAATAATGAATATTACAAGTGATTATACGGAAGAAGTCATTAATAATCTGGACAAGGCCCGAAATCATTTCTGGTATATACATAGGAATAGAATAATTGAATGTCAAAAAATTTCTTGTAGGAAGAGGCGGGATTTTAATTACCGTTCCAGCACTGTCAATACTTTGGACGCGATATGATATCTTTTGCAGGCATAAGCGCAGATATTCAAGGAAACAGTTAATTGAACATTTGCAATTAGCCGGATTTTCACAAATTAAGGTAAGGTATTTTATGTTTTTGCCGGGATTAATTTTGCTTGTTAAGCGCAAAATAAATGATCTGCTTGGACAAAACGAAGCTGCTGATTTAAGCGTTAATCCTGTTATTAATTCTGTTATGAAAATATTTATGTTAATGGAATATTGGCTGCAAAAATTAATCTACATCCCCTTTGGCAGTTCCATTTATGGGATAGCATTGGTAAAGGATGAAAATAGAATTTTATAAGCACAACCTCGGCAAGGATGAAAAAAACAAGGTAATGGAATGCCTTGACGGGATTTTTCTCACTACCGGTTCTTATGTTTCAGAATTTGAGAATAAACTTGCAAGCTACCTGAATTTACAATATGCAGTTGGGCTAACTTCCTGTACCGCAGCTTTACATTTGTCTTTACTTGCTTTGGGGATTGGAGAGGGAGATGAAGTTATAACTACGCCCATGACGTTTATTGCCACGGCGACGGCCATTATACATACAGGCGCAAACCCGGTTTTTATAGATGTGGAACGAGATACGGCGCTTATGGATCCTGATAAAATAGAAAGCGCTATTACTGAGAGAACAAGAGCTATTATTCCTGTTCATCTTTACGGTCAGATGTGTGATATGAAAAAGATTAAAAAAATAGCTGAAAAATATAATTTGAAAATTATTGAAGATGCCGCCCATTGCATTGAAGGAGAGCGGGAAGGGATTAAACCAGGGCAATTAGGAGATGTCGCCTGTTTTAGTTTTTATGCAACCAAAAATATTACCTCTGGTGAGGGTGGCGCAATTGCAACAAACAATAAAGAAATAGCAGACAAAGTAAGGATGCTCCGCCAGCATGGAATGAGCAAGGAAGCTGCAGATAGGTATTCAGGAATTTATAAACATTGGGATATGATTGAGTGCGGCTGGAAATATAATATGGATAATATACAGGCTGCTATGCTCTTGCCACAACTTAAAAAGATTGACATCTCATGGAGAAAAAGGAAAAAACTCTATAATGAATATGTAAAACGAATAAAAACTATCTCTGGAATTGAATACCCGAAAATAGTATCAAAATCAAAGAGTGCCTATCATCTTTTTACAATCTGGGTTGATAAAGACAGACGGGATTATATTCTCCATAAATTGGGCAAAAGTGGAATAGGCAGTGCTGTTAATTACAGAGCGATACATCTACTGACTTATTTTAAAAATCATTTTGGGTTTAAGAGAGGAGACTTTCCGATCGCTGAGAAAATCGGGGACATGACAATTTCTTTACCATTTTGGATTGGTCTTAAAAATGATGAAATAAAAAATATTACAGAGACAATTAAGACGTATTTATAGAGTGTAGAAATTCGTCATTATGTGGGTCGATTATTTACTGCTATTATGTGCTTGACTTTGGTAAGGAAATATTTGCTTTAAGTGCTCTGTAGTGTAGTTTTTTGTAACAACTGATAAGTTAATCGTATGATAGAAGGAGGAAGTAAATGTTTTTTAAAAATGCAAAAAAAATAAATTCTGCAGATTTGATATTGCAATTTTTTAAATATATATTAGCAACATGTGCTGTCTTATATATTTTTATATACCTCTATCTCTGTTTTTTCCGCATTCAATACCCATATGAACTCAGGTGGTTGGAAGGGGGCATGGTAGACCATGTAAAAAGAGTGATCTCTGGACAAAAATTATATATAAGCCCATCTTTAGAATTTATACCTGTATATACCCCTTTTTATTTTTATCTTTCAGCAGCGATTTCAAGTGTCGTAGGTATCGGGTTTACACCACTTAGGGTAATATCTTTCATTGCATCATTAGGTTGTTTTTTTGTCATTTTTCTAATCGTAAAACGAGAGACAGGAAACAAGCTTTCAGGTCTCATCTCAGTTGGTTTATTTGCAGCTACCTTCCCGTTGAGTGGTGGAACTTTTGATATGATACGGCCTGATGCCTTGTTTCTCCTTTTTACATTAACTGCACTATATCTTATTAGATTTGAGACCTCTTTGAGAGCATCTATTCTTAGTGGAATAATTTTTTCACTCTCTTTTTTAACTAAGCAAACAGCATTAATAATTATTTTGCCAACTATTCTTTATTGTATTCTTTCAAATCGCAAATATACTATTTTTTTTATAAGCTCAATAGTTGCAGTAATGGGTTTAAGTACTTTGGCAATGAATTATATCTATGACGGATGGTACACTTACTATGTTTTTAATTTACCAAGTCAACATCCTATTAGAATGGAGATGTTTATTGATTTTTGGACTAAAGATTTAATATTACCATTATTTATTGCATGCATTATGTCAGCGTTTTATTTGTCTATTCAACTTTTTGATTCAAACAAAAAAAATATTTTATTTTATTCCTTAATAAGTATTGGGCTTATAGGAAGTTCGTTGTTATTAAGGTTACATGCAGGTGGTGCAGAGAATGTTTTATTCCCAGCTTATGCAGGTGTATCTTTGCTATTTGGATTATCGCACTATAGATTTATTGAATTACCGCAAATTTTGTCCGCTGTTCGTCAAAAAAGTTGGGAGGCTTTCTTTTATATTATTTGCATTTTACAATTTACTGCACTTATATATAATCCGTTTCATCATATTCCAAAGCAAAAGGATTTAGATGCTGGGAAAAAACTTGTAAATATAATAGGACAAATAAAAGGTGAAATTTATCTGCCAGCATGGGGTTACTTATCTGCTTTGGCTGGTAAGAAAACTTATGCCCATAAATCTGCTATAAATGCCATTTTACTTGGCGAGAACGGTGAAGTCAAAAAAAAATTTCTTGATGAAGTCAATCAGGCTCTACGGGAGAAAAAATTTAGTGCAATTATCCTTGATTCAGAGCCGTGGTTCCCTGAAATTATGGAGATTATTGAAAGATATTATGTAAGACAGGAATTATTTTTTGACGGCAACACTGCGTATTGGACATTTAACGGCAAAGCGTCAATGCCCGGTTTTCTATATGTTCCCAAAGAGGATGCTGTTTATTGACGGTACCATCTTTTTTTGGTAAATTGTACTGTTTTGTTAAAATTAAAAATATACTGCAAGGCATGAATAAATGGCAAAAGAAAATTCAATAAAGGCTATTGATACTCCCAAATTTAAGCGTGTAATCCTTATCGGCATGGACGGGCTGGACCCCAAGGTGTTGTCCGGCTTGATGAAACAGGGCGTCCTGCCGAATTTCTCCAAACTCGGCCAGACCGGCTCCTATTTCCCCCTTGCCACAAGCAACCCTGCACAGAGTCCTGTTGCATGGGCGTCTATTGCTACGGGAAATAATCCCGGCTATCACGGCGTTTTTGATTTTTTAACGCGAAGAGTGACGGACTACATGCCTGAACTGGGCGTCTTCAGGATAAACCCAAAGCATATATTCGGCAAGCGCGAGGCGATGTTTTTGCAGATGATACATGGAAATTCATTTTGGGATTATACATCTGATAATAATATTCCCTCTGTAATTTTAAAGTGGCCCATGACTTTTCAGCCGAAGGTCAATAAGGCGAAATTATATGCCGGGCTTGGCGTTCCTGATATTAAAGGCGGTCTCGGCAAATATACATTTTATACTACTAAGGATATTCCTAAGAATGAAGAGGGTTTTGAGAAGATTGTAAGGGTTAAGATTGAGGGAAATAAAATAAAGACGCATATTTCAGGCCCGAATATTGTAAAAATGACCGCAAGGGAAGAGGCTTTAGTTGAGCTTAATGTTAATATTTTACCTGATGGTTCAAAGATAGAGATGGACATTGAGGGGAAGAAAATAGCGCTTAACAGCGGCGCCTGGAGCGGCTGGATTGAGGTGAAATTTAAACTTGGGCTTATGAAAACGGTTTCAGGGATTGTTAAATTTTACTTAAACCGGACAGGCCCTGAATTTGAACTTTACATGACTGCGGTACAGGTTAATCCCAAAGACCCGGCGTTTATAATTTCCAACCCTGATGACTATATCCGTGAACTTGCAAACGAGCTTGGATGTTTTTATACGCTCGGCATGCCTGAGGATACAAAGGCTCTGGAAGAAGGAAGAATAGATGAAGAGGCTTTTATAAGCATGTGCGATGAAATTATTGCCGAACAGGAGAAGATGCTCTGGTATGAATTAAACAAATTTAAGGAAGGACTGCTGGCTGCCGCCTTTTTTTCCACTGACAGGCTGCAGCATGTTTTCTGGGTTACAAAGGACCCGCTTCATCCGCTTTACAATAAAGAATACGCAGAGAAATACGGACATGTCATTGAGGACTGTTACCGCAAGATGGACCGGATACTTGGAGATGTAATGAGGCATGTGGATGATAAGACGGCGATTATGGTTTTTTCAGACCACGGGTTTTCCACTTTCAGAAGGGTAGTGCATCTTAATTCATGGCTTTCTGAGAACGGCTTTATGAAGCTGACACAGCCCGCAGGCAAGGACGATAAAGACGCAGGCGCTTTGTTTCAGTATGTTGACTGGAAGAATACTTCTGCGTATGCGCTCGGCTTCGGGAGCATTTATTTAAATATGAAGGGCAGGGAGAAGCATGGAATTGTTGAACAGGGGCAGGCAGGCTCTCTTCTGGAGAATATTTCAGACAAGCTTTTAAAGTTAACTGACCCGAAGAATGGTCAGCCGGCTGTTAAAAATGTCTATAAAACCGGCAGTACATATTCCGGCACTGAAACAGCCAAGGCGCCGGATATTATCGTTGGGTTTAACGAAGGCTACAGAGCGTCATGGCAGACTGCAGTGGGCGGAGCCCCTGCTGAGATATTCGGCGACAACCTGAAAAAATGGAGCGGGGATCATATCATGGATCCTTCAATTGTCCCGGGCATTTTATTGACAAATTTCAGGATAAATACTGAAAGCCCTTCTCTTATGGACATAGCGCCCGCTGTTTTGTCATGTTTTGGGATGCCTCAGCCGAAGATGGAGGGGAAGACGCTGCTTTAGCAATCTTTTGCAAATTGTTTTTTTGTCATTGTATTGACATTTTTCTTTTTTTATTTTAGAAATACATATATGAAGAGGGCGTTCTTAGTCTTACTGGTAATTGCCTTTTCCTGCACTTTTGCCGGAATCTCCCATGGGGCTGTAATTCAAGGCATCCGCTACTGGTCCAACGAAAGATATACCAGAGTGGTCCTTGATGTTAATACACCTGTTGAATTTACCCAAAACCGCATTTCAAATCCCGACCGCCTTTTTTTTGATTTAAAGGGCTGTATCATGTCAGATGAAATCAAGACTATTCTGCCGATTTCAGACAATATCCTGAGGTCTGCAAGGGCTGCGCAATTTGATAAAAACACGGTGCGCGTTGTGCTGGATCTTGAGAGTTTTGAAAGTTTTAATGTCATGACTCTGCATGAGCCGTTTAGAATTATTATAGATGTTTATGGTAACGGAAAAGCTCCGTCAACTCCGCCCCGCGGGGAGAAACAAAAAATTACAGGCATTAGAAAAGTACTGATTGACCCCGGTCATGGAGGCAAAGACACTGGCGCTGTCGGCCCCAACGGGCTTTATGAAAAAGACGTTGTTCTCAGTGTTTCAAAGAAACTTGGGAAAATACTCAATGAGCGATATAACATAGAAGCCATTTTTACCCGTGAGGATGATGTTTTTATCCCGCTTGAGGAAAGAACGGCGGTTGCCAACTCAAAAAAGGTGGACCTTTTTATTTCCATCCATGCAAATGCAAGCCCTTACAGGTCTGTGAGGGGGATTGAGACGTATATTCTTAACTGGACCAATGATGAAGGGGCGATGAGGGTTGCCGCAAGAGAGAACGCGATTTCATTAAAGAAAATGCGTAAGGTTCAGGGTGACCTTCAGATAATACTTCAGGACCTTGCAAGGGACAGTAAGAGGGATGAATCACTGAAGCTGGCCCATAATGTACAGGTTTCTCTTGTAAGCGCCCTGAAGGAAGATTATAAGGAGATAACAGACCTCGGTGTGAAACATGCATTGTTTTATGTCCTGGTCGGGGCCGAAATGCCTTCTATCCTTGCTGAAATATCTTTTATCAGCAATAATGAGGAAGAAAAGAGACTCTCGGAAGATGATTACAGAAGCAAGATTGCAGAGGCAATCGCCAGGGGAATTGATGAATATGTTGCGCCTTCAAAGCTTGTGAAAAGGGATAGTGATAAACTTTAGTCCTAAGGCAAAGATATTTCTTTACCTCCTGCTCATAGCCGTAACTTTTGCCGTTGGTTCGCTTGAGTGGCTTTTTATCCTCCTGGGCATAGTTTTCATTCCGGCGCTCAGAATCAAATTGGCGGTTTTAAAAAAAGGGCTGCTGCCGGTTGTGTTTTTTTTGTTTTTTACATTCTTAAGTAATGTATTTTTTGAAACGGGCAGGGTTATTTATGAAATTTACGGGATTAATATAACCGCGGAAGGGCTGAGAAGAGGGGGACAGCTTGCGTTAAGGCTTTTAATACTTATCATCGGCGCAAAGGTGATGACAGCCGCAACCCCGGCAGAGGATTTACTGAAAGGCATAAGCGGACTGCTCGGGCCGGTCGGAAGATTCAATCCGGTAAAGGAATTTATCGCAACAATGTCGCTTACCATAATTTTTTTACCTGTCATTTACAGTGAGGCGCAGGCACTCTACAGGGAAACAGTGAGAGAGGTCCCTCAAGCGGCATTTGCGGATAAGCTCAGGCTGTCGGCATCGCTTCTCACGCCGCTTTTTGAAAGGAGCATGAAAATGGCGAGGGAGTTGTCGGAGACAGTGAAACAGACTCAAAGCCGGGAATAAGTCGTCATTCCTGCGGAAGCAGGAATCCAGTAAAATAAGCATCTGGATTCCCGTTTTCACGGGAATGACAAAACAGAGAGGAGTTATAACAGATTGCATTGCGATTATTTAATTAAGAACGGGACGGTTATTGACGGCTCTGCACATGATGCTGAGCCGCTTAAAGCCGACCTTGCCGTTAAGGGAGACAGGATAACGGCTGTTGGAAATTTATCAAATGTAACGGCAGAAAAGGTACTTGATGCTAAAGGGTACTTTGTGTGTCCCGGCTTTATTGATACTCATGCACATTCTGAATTCACCCTGCTTGCTGACGGCAGGGCTGAGGGAAAAATCTGTCAGGGCGTCACGACTGAAATAAACGGCAATTGCGGTCTGTCTGCAGCGCCTCTTTATAGTCAGGCGTTTGAACAGAGGCAGAAGGACCTGGAAGAATTTAACATCAAAGAGAGATGGAATAATTTTTCTGAATATTTTGCCTTGTTGAAAAAAAGGGGCCTTGCAGTTAATTTTATGACCCTTGCCGGGCATGGCAATATCAGGGCCTCGGTTATGGGATATGCCGGCAGAAAGCCTCAGAAACAAGATATGAAGGGAATGCTTGAACTGCTCAGGGATGCGATTAATTCCGGAGCGGGAGGTTTGTCAACAGGCCTTATTTATCCACCCGGAGTTTATGCTGAGACAGAGGAAATAATTGAGCTTGCTAAGGAGACTGCACTGCACGGCTGTATTTATACATCTCACATGAGAAGTGAAGGGGATATGCTGCTTGAAGCGGTTGAGGAAGCGGTAAGGATTGGTTTTGAGTCTAAAATCAGGGTGCACATATCACATTTAAAAACAAGCGGCGGCAAGAAATGGGGCAAGCTGACTGATGTGCTGAAATTAATTGAGGAAGCGGGTCTGAAGGGATTAAAGATTTCGTGCGACCGGTATCCATATACAGCCGGCAGCACGGACCTTGATGCAGTTCTTCCTGCATGGGTTTATGAAGGAGGGCGCGGGGAAGAGATGGAGAGGTTAAAAAATTCAGAGGTCCGCGAAAAGATAAAAAAAGAGATGCCTCACAGCAAAGATTACTACGGCAACATAACAATCGCATCCGTAGATTCAGATAAAAATAAATGGATGGAAGGGAAAAGGTTTTCAGATATATGCGGGGCGCTCGGAAAATCTTCGTTGGAATTTATTTTTGAACTGCTGATTGAAGAGGATTTAAGGGTCGGGGCAATTTTTTTCTCTATGAATGAAGATAACCTGAAAAACATTTTGAAACAGCCTTATACTATGATTGGCTCTGACAGCTCTGCAAGGTGCTTTAACGGCGTGACTGCCAAAGGCAAGCCGCATCCGAGGGGTTTTTTTTTTTTTTTTTGACTCCGTTAAATTCGAATCTGATGCCATAGCTTGAAACGTGAAGACCATTATGATATTGTCATTTTTTTTTTTGTCTTGATAAAAGACAAGGCAAGCTTTGATTCACCTTTTGAAAAACCCGAGGGGATATACTATGTTTTTGTTAATGGAGTGCCTGTTTTGTGGGAAGGAGAGCTTACAGGAAAATTGCCGGGAAGGATTATCGCTTAAATAATAATCCTAAGTATAATGAAAATGAAGCAGACATTATTCAAAAATTTATTTAACGAGATATATATAAGGCATAGACGCCTTCAAAATCTTTTTTGTGTTGTCATTCCCGCTCGTCGGGAATCTTTTCTGTTTGTTATGAGAATGATTCCGAATCCCGAAGCATCGGGAGACTGACGGAATAGAATAATTAATTATGAGAAACCCTATTATCGGTATAACAGGCGATATTGAAGACGGCAGGTTTTCTGCTAAGATGGCTTATATCCATGCCATTGAGAAGGCCGGCGCGTGTCCGGTGTTTCTTCCTCCGGTTACTTCCATGGAATTAATCAAGGATACTGCAAAGGCAATAGACGGCCTGCTGATTTCAGGCGGCAAGGACATTAATCCGGCTTTTTACGGTGGAAAAACCATGGGCAGATTAAATCTTGTCTCTGATGCAAGGTATAATTTTGAAAAAGCGCTGCTTGGAGAGATAATGAGGCTTAAAAAACCCGTACTCGGCATTTGTTACGGCCTGCAGTTTTTAAATGTTTTTTGGGGCGGCTCGCTGTATCAGGATTTAGCACTTGGGGGTTTTGACGGGGTGGACCATAAATCAGGGCATAAAATTAAAATTTACAAGAAGAGCAAATTGTATTATATTTTAGGTATAGACTCTATTGAGGTGAACAGCTCTCATCATCAGGGGATAAGAGAGGCGGGTAAGGGGTTAGTTGCAGGCGCCCGTTCCGCAGATGGTTTAATTGAGGCAATAGAACTGAGCGATTACCCTTATTTTTTAGGAGTCCAGTGGCATCCTGAGAGACTCTCAGACAGCCATTCCAGAAATCTTTTTAAATCGTTTATAAAAGTCGTATAAAGTCAAAGGTTCTTTACGAATGAAAACTGAACATTTCAATACACTCATTACACTGTCAATAGCATCTTTGCTTTTTTATCTTTTTTACAATGTACTGAAGCCTTTTTTTGAACCGGTTGCATGGGCCATGGTTCTAAGCATCACTTTTTATCCTGCTTATAAAGCGCTGCTGAAGTTATTAAAACGCCCGTGGCTTGCCTCTGTCTGCACTGTTCTGATAATTATAGTTTTGATAATTGGTCCTTTTACCTATATTGCCACCGCCCTTGTCAGCGAAATGACCCAGACGTATGTTTTAATTGAAGAGAAGGGGTTTACAGCCCTTGAAAAGATTCAGGAACACCCGTTGTTCCTGAAATTATCCGGCAGGATAAGTTCCTATGGATTATTGGAAGGCATTGACCTGAGGGGTGAGGCGCTTAACGGTCTGAAAGCACTCGCAAGAAATATCGGAGACAATATATCGGATCTTTTTAAAAATGCGGTTTTTTTTGTGGTGAGTTTTATCATTATGTGTTTGACCATTTTTTATTTTCTTAAAGACGGCGAGCCGATGATTGAATACATCAAGAGGCTGCTTCCTTTTTCAGAACAGGAGGAGGAAAAACTTTGGATGCAGGTCAAGGAGATGGTGATTGCCGCAATTTTCGGAGGCGTAACCGTTGCTATTATTCAGGGGACGATTGGAGGGATTGCATTTTTGATATTCGGGCTTCCGTCCCCTGTTTTCTGGGGCGCTGCAATGGCGGTGTTTTCCCTCGTCCCGCTTTTCGGCACTGCTATTATATGGATGCCCGCAGGTTTGATATTAGTCGCAGGCGGCGAATACCTGAGAGGCGCAGGCCTCCTGCTGGTTGGATTCCTGATAATCAGCATGATTGATAATATATTGAAACCTTTGATAATAGGCGGCAGGACAAAACTGCATACGCTGCTGATATTTTTCAGCGTTCTTGGAGGCATTAGTTTTTTTGGATTCATAGGATTTATACTCGGCCCGCTGATAGCGGCGCTGTGCCTGTCTTTACTTGAGATATTTACATCAGGGAAAAAATATGGGTGGTATAACCCGTTATAATCCTGAGGCGTGAAAAATGTTTTGACTAATATCCAAAATTTATGCAAGCTGCAATTTATTATGCTGCGCCTGATTTCCGATTTCCGGACTTCTGTTTTTCTTCTTTCAGCACTGTTGTTGTTCTCTTCATGCACTAACAAATCTGAAAGACAAGATGGTTACCTGCATCTGCGGCTTTCCTCAAATCCCACTACCCTGGACCCTGCGCTTGTCGTAGATGTTACCGGCGGGGGAATCGGCGCCAAGATTTTTAACGGTCTTGTCAGATTTGACGAAAAACTAAATATTATTCCTGACCTTGCAGAAAAATGGGAAATATCCGCAGACGGCAGGCAGTATATTTTTTATATCAGCAGGGGAGTAAAGTTCTCAAATGACAGGGAAGTCACTGCCGGTGACTTCAAGTATTCATTTGAAAGACTGCTTCAGCCTCAGACAAAATCTCCGAACACCTGGGCGCTTGATAGGATACAAGGCGCAAAGGAATTTATTGAAGGCAGGGCTAAGGAAGTCTCAGGAATAAAGACAGCGGATAAATACAAACTCGTTATTGCCCTTGAAAAGCCGTTTGCTCCTTTTCTGAGTCTTCTTTGCATGACTGCCGCGTATGTTGTGCCAAAAGAGGACGTTGAAAAATGGGGCGCTGATTTTTCAACTCATTCCTCGGGCACAGGTCCGTTTGTTCTAAGGGAATGGAAGCACAACCAGTATCTAATTCTTGAGGCGCGGGACGATTATTTTGAAGGTAAGCCGGGGATAAAAGGCATAGTGTACAACATTATTCCTGAGGACCTGACTGCCGCCGCGGAGTTTGAATCAGGAAACCTTGATGTAATGTCAATACCCGCGGCTGAATTCAGGCGCTATTCAAATAGTGAAAAATGGAAGAGCCTGGTTTCCGGCGCTCCAGGGATAAATACTTATTATCTCGGCTTCAACTGCGGCAGGCCGCCGTTTAACAATCCTCTTCTCAGAAAGGCAGTCAGCCATGCGATAGACAGGGGAAAAATATTAAGGACTATTTATGAAGCAAGGGGTGAGCCGGCCTCAGGACCTGTGCCGCAGGCGCTGAAATCATGGGCTGTTCCTGACATGTACCAGTATGATCCTGAGAAGGCTAAATCCCTGCTGAAAGAGGCTGGACATTCCAATGGCCTTAAAATAAAAATTTACCTGACTGCAGATCAGGAGGTTCTTGATATTTTAGAAGTTATTCAGGGGTATCTGATGAATGTTGATATTGAGGCTGAACTCAGACAGCTTGAATGGAGCGCTTATAAGGCGGCGATTAATTCAGGGGAGCCTGATGCATTTTGGCTTAGCTGGTGGGCGGACTATCCCGACCCTGAGAATTTTCTATTCCCCCTTTTCCATTCGTCAAATTTCGGGCCCGCGGGCAACAGGGCCAGGTTTAAAAATAAAGAGGTAGACGCATTGATAGAAAAAGGGCAGGGCAGCATTGATAGGAAAAAGCGGGATGAATATTATGAAAAGGCGGAAAAACTTATTGTTAGCTCGGCGCCATGGGTGTTCTTCTGGCACAAAAAAGAATATACGGTAAGACAGCCCCGGGTTAAAAACTATAAAATTTACCCGATTTACAGTATTGACAAGGGGATGGGGATAGAGTTGACAGATGACAGTTGACAGATAGGAGATTATCAGGGGATTTTTAGTAAGACCTTAAGCGTCTCCGGTTGTGCCGCAAGTTTAAATGCGGAAACAGCGTCTTTCAGGTCAAAGACCGCGCTAATGTATTTTTCAAGGGGAAGTTTGTGAGCCTGTAGAAATTTAATTGCCTCGCTAAACCTTCCGCATCTTGAGCCTGCCACTGTTATTTCATTCACGACAATGTGGAATGGATTGAAGTTAAATGCAGAGGCATAGGTGCTTTTTAGCACGAGCGTTCCCCTTGGTTTTGTACATTCAATCCCCAACTCAAGCCCGGATGGATTGCCTGAGGCCTCAACTACAATGTCAAACTTGGATTTTTTGAAATTATCTAAAAGGGCTGTCTGAATTCTGTTTTCTTCTAATAAGGCAAGTTTATTTTTGTGTTTGCCGACAACAATGAGATTGCAGCCCGTGGATTGCAGGACATGGGCAATGAGCAATGCAAGCTTTCCATCACCGATTAGAAGAATGGATTTATCCCGGAGTTTTGGGATTGTTATCTGTTCAAGAATCTCAAGAGCTGCTGCAAGCGGTTCAATGAATATTGCATGGGTATCCGGTATTTCATCAGGGATTTCAATTATATTTTTTACAGGAAGTGTTGTAAATTCAGCAAAGGCTCCGTCTTTGCCGTGTATTCCCAGAACTGTACGGTCAGGGCAGTGGCGCTCAAGCCCTTTTATGCAAAATCCGCATTTACCGCAGGCAAGATTAATTTCACCTGTGACTCTTTTGCCGGTGTCTGCCGTATCATCAGCCTCAACAACAACACCGATGAACTCATGCCCGAGGATGCCTTTAAAGCCAGGCACATAGCCTTTTGTAATTTCAAGGTCTGTATTGCAGAGGCCGGCAAGGGATACTCTTATTAATGCCTCGTCCTTTTTTCTTTCAGGTTTTGCTGTATCGCAGACCTTTAATGTCTTGTCAAAGACAACGGCTTTCATATTTGTCATCCTCCGGCTTGACCGGGGGATCCAGTTTTTTCCTCTGGATTCCCGCTTAAGAACTGCGGGAATGACGAAAAGACAAACATTACTGATACACTTTCCAATAATTTAATACCGCTATTTTGCCGCCTTCTCTGTAACTGCCAGCAATTCAACTTCAAAAATCAGGACTGAATTCGGCTCTATGACATTGCCGGCGCCTGTTTCACCGTAGGCCAGGTTTGACGGAATGACAAGCTGCCACTTTGCGCCTTCTTTCATTAATTGTAAAGCCTCGGTCCAGCCGGCAATTACCCCGCCGACCTGAAATGTTGCAGGCTCACCGCGTTTGTAGGAGCTGTCAAACTCTGTGCCGTCAATAAGCTTTCCGCTGTAGTTAACCTTCACAGTGTCCGAGGCCTTTGGAGTCTTGCCGGTTCCTTCTTTTATTACATTATATTGAAGTCCGCTTGCTGTTGTTTTCACGCCTTCTTTTTTCTTGTTTCCCTCAAGAAAGGCAGCGCCTTCTTTTTTATTTTTGTCTAAAAGCCCTTGCATGCGCTCCTGCTGTTTTGCCGACAGGTCTTTTTGCAGGGCTGTGAGGGTTTCACGGAGTTCATCATCGGTTAACAGGAATTTGCCGCCGATAAGCGCATCACCGACCCCTTTTGCAAGAATATT
>JACQZD010000061.1 GCA_016207865.1 Nitrospirota bacterium | reverse complement strand
CAGGGACCTGCTTTATGATTTTAACGGGCGCTCAAGAAAACCGCAGATGGCGCTTGCAAGGGAATTTGGGCTCACCGAGTATCCGGCGCCTGCGGGCGGCTGTCTCCTGACCGAGCCGAACTATTCGTTCAGGCTGAAAGAACTGCTTGCTTATAAAACGTCCCCGGAGGTTAAAGACATAAACCTTTTAAGGATAGGAAGGCACTTTAGGGTTTCGCCTGAGTGCAAGATTATTGTCGGAAGGGATAAAGGTGAAAATGAAGCCATTTTATCGCTTGCAGGCGCGGAGGGGTACGTATTGCATGTGGAAGGATACGGAAGCCCGGTCACAATTATTTCAGGCAGTGCAGGGGCCGGGACATTAACGCTCGCGGCGTCTTTATGCGCAAGATATTCAGATGCAAGGCACCTGACAGAGGTTGATGTGGCGGTTTCAATCGGGAGTGAAAGGTTTTATCTTAAAGTTCCGCCTGCTGATAACGCGACTGCGGGGCTGTACAGAATTGAGATAAATCCGCGGGAGACGCTTCTTAAAAAAACCTGACTATAGAACTTGTCTGAAAACTCAATATTTGTCATCCTCCGGCTTGACCGGGGGATCCAAAAAGTATTGGGAATACTGGATTCCCGCTTTCGCGAGAATGACGACTTTTTATGAGAATGTCAGTTTTAAAATAAGCTCCATCCCTGTCATTTAGGACTTTTTTTCTGCTTTTTCTGCGCGTACATCAGATCTTCCGCTTCGTACAGAAGTTTATCAAGAGGGACAGGTTTTTCAGGATCATATTTTGCAATACCTGCGCTTAATAACGGCTTGTAACCGCGGTGATGTTTGGAATTGTGAGTCTCAAGGGCTTTCTGCAGGCGCTCGGAGATAGTCTCAAAATTTTCATAAGGGGTTCCGGCATAAAAAACCACGAATTCATCCCCGCCTATACGGGCTATAATATCAGACTCCCTGAAGGTTTCTTTGAGTATATCCGCAGTTTCAGTCAGCACCCGGTCGCCCTCCTGATGCCCCCATGTATCATTAATCTGCTTGAAATTATCCACATCCGTATAAAGCATGAAGGCCTCTTTGTTCTGCCGGGCGGCTATCTTTAATTGATAGTCCATTAATGTAAAAAAACCTCTGCGGTTAAGGATCCCGGTAAGCTCGTCGGTAAAGGACTGCGTCCGCAGTTTTTCTTCAAGCTGTCTGCGCCTGGTTGTGTCGGAACGGGTCTGCTTATACAGATAGAAAACAGATATCCCGATAATGACAATTAATGATACGACTGAATAAGCAATTTGTTTTAAAGAAGAATAATTAAAAGATATTCCTACCAGGGATGACAGGGAAGCAACCAGAATTAAGACAACTATGATTATGCGCAGGTTCATTCTTTATGTATGGAGAGATTATAGCAGATTATACGGATAAAGCAAGAAATTAGATTATCTACAATCTGACAGGAACCCCTTTGGACCGGAGATATTCCTTTGCCTCTTTTATCGTGTATTCCCTGTAGTGGAAAATTGAGGCGGCGAGCGCCGCATCGGCCTTTCCTTCAACAAGGCCTTCGTAAATGTGCTGCAGCGTCCCGACGCCGCCTGATGCAATCACCGGTACTGATACGGTTTCTGAAATGGTCCGTGTGAGCTCAATGTCAAAGCCGTTTTTTGTCCCGTCCTGGTCCATGCTTGTAAGCAGGATTTCTCCGGCGCCGAGCTCCTCCATTTTCTTGGCCCATTTAACGGCGTCAATAAGACGCATCTTCCTGCCGCCGTGTGTTGAAATGGCCCATGTCTCCTCTTTTACCCCCTTTAGTAAAGGTGTGTGTGTGGGGATTTTTTTAAGGTCAAGCCTAACATCTTTCAGAAACGGGTCATTTAACCACGGCTCTTCAGGTTCGTATGTCAGGTCTGCTCTTACCCTTTTTGCGTCAATGGCAACGACAATGCACTGGCTCCCGAAACGCTCAGAAGCCTTTTTTACAAAATATGGGTCCTGGACGGCAGTTGTATTAACTGAGACCTTGTCGCAGCCTGAATTAAGAAGGTCTCTTATGTCCTCAAGATTTTTAATCCCTCCGCCCACGGTCAACGGCATAAAGACATCATCTGCCGTCTTCGCAACGACATCAAGTATGATTTTTCTCTTTTCATGCGAGGCTGTGATGTCAAGGAACACAAGCTCATCAGCGCCCTGTTCATCATAATATTTTGCATTCTCAACAGGGTCTCCCGCGTCCTGAAGGTTCAGAAAGCTCACGCCCTTCACAACCCTTCCATTTTTTACGTCAAGACATGGAATTATTCGTTTAGCTAACATTTTCCCCCATAAAACATAACATTGTAAAATGCAAAATTAGCAATTATCATTTTAAATTTATTTTCCCATATTTTCGTCATTCCGCACTTGATGCGGAATCCAGACGTCGTCCTCCGATTTAATCGGGGGAACCAGAACATTTAAACACTGGATTCCCGCCTTCGCGGGAATGACAACATACAAAAAGTTATTTTTTATGTATGCACCCCTGCTTGATGCAGAGAGGAAATGCTAATTTTGCAATGCTAATTGCATCCTTAAGGTCCATGGTCCCTTCATACAGCGCCTTTCCCGTAATAACTCCCCAGAGGTTTTTAATCTTCATAAGATTCTTAATGTCGTTAATCGTTGACACGCCGCCTGAGGCGATGACAGGAATTTTAATTGAATCCGCCATTTTTGCCATTGCTTCAAGATTAGGGCCTGAGAGCATCCCGTCCCTTGCAATATCGTTGTAAATAATTCCCGCCGCTCCGTCAGTCTCCATCTTTTTTGCAAAGTCAACGGCATCCCACTCTGTTATCTCCACCCAGCCTTTTACAGCAACCTTGCCGTCTCTTGCGTCAACTCCCACAAGCACTTTGCCATGAAATTTTTCACAGGCTTTTTTAATCATATCAGGTTTGTTTATGGCAGAGGTTCCGATTATCACCCTGTCAATGCCGAGGTTAATCAGTTTTTCAATGTGTTCTATATCCCTTATCCCGCCCCCAAGCTCCATAGGAATCCTTATGGCCTTTCTTATTTCCATGATTACATCAAGATTTTTCTGCGTGCCTGTAAAAGCGCCGTCCAGGTCCACTACGTGCAGTAATTCAGCCCCCATGTTGGCCCAGTGTTTTGCCATGGAAGCGGGGGCTTCGGAGTAAACTGTGACAGCCTCCTTTTTACCCTGAAGAAGCCTCACGCACTTGCAGTCTTTTAAATCAATTGACGGTATAATTATCATCGGTTGAGTATAGCAGACAAAGTGTTTTCAGGCAAACTCTTCCATCTCCTCTTCTGTTTTTTCCTTGTCCGTCTTTCTATCGTAGCCTTTTTTGCCTTTTTTGGTTTCATGCGCGTGCGCGCCTTTGAGCCTCAGGACTGCCTCAAGGGGCAGGCGGGGTTTCTTTATCTTTTTCTTTTTAGCCCTTGTTTTTGACATGAAACGGCCTTTCAAGTATTATAACTCAATATGCTGAAAATCAGGCTTACGCAAAAAGTAAAAGCAGGCGGCTGAGCAGGTAAATTAGGTCCGGCGGATCTAAGAAAAATACTTTCAGACCTGCATGAGGATAAGGACAGACGGGTAATTGTCGGGCCCGGTGACGACGCAGGGGTATGCCTTTTTGAGGGCGGCGTCATGGTTGAGACAGTGGATGTCATTACGCCGCTTGTTGACGACCCTTATACATTCGGGGCCATAAGCGCGGCAAATTCAATGAGCGATGTTTATGCCATGGGCGGGACGCCTGTTACGGCTCTTGCAATACTCGGATTTTCCTCCTGCGATTACAGCCATTCAGTTATAAAAGAACTTCTTGAAGGCGCGCAGGCGAAGATTAAGGAGGCCGGCGCGGTATTAATCGGAGGCCACAGCATTGAAGACGCTGAATTTAAATTCGGACTTTCTGTCACAGGCCGGGTTGATAAAAATAAAATTCTAAGGGCATGCGGTGCAGTTCCGGGAGATACTCTTATCCTTACAAAGCCCCTCGGCATAGGCATTCTTGCCTCTGCATTTAAACGCAAGGCAATTAATGATAAAGATTTAAAGAAGGCAATTGCTTCAATGCTTATGCTAAACGGCACGGCGTCAAAGGCCGCGTTAGCGGCAGGCGCTCATGCCGCAACTGATATCACCGGCTTTGGCTTGATAGGGCATGCCTTGAATATGGTTAAAAACTCCAAGACTGATTTTGTTTTTTATAATGATAAAATCCCGGTAATGGGAAAGGTGAAAAACCTTGCCGCTTCGGGCATTGCGCCCAAAGGCGCGCATAACAACCTTAAATTTTTCAGCGATAAAGTTAATTTCCCCAAAAATTTTTCAAACGCCGAAAAATTAATCCTCTCAGACCCCCAAACTTCCGGCGGGCTTTTGACTGCCATGCCTCAAAAAGGAATGAATAAATTCAGGCAATTCGCGCAAAGAAAAAACATGCCCTGTTGGGAGATAGGAAAGGTTGTAAAGGGCAGGGGACGGATTGTGGTTAAAGGATGAAGGACTTGTCCGCCTCTGGCGGATGAAAGGTGCATTGTAAATTCGCTGAGAATCAGCAGTGTGAAAATTACCTTTTAAAAATATAGGGAAGCTGATATGATGCTTTAAAACTGCTGAATAATCAGCAAAGGATAAAATATCAGTTAATGAAAAACAATATTTTTCCAGCAGTGTTTCTAATTTTTCTCATTTTAAT
>JACQZD010000092.1 GCA_016207865.1 Nitrospirota bacterium | reverse complement strand
TGAAAGCAATGTTGCAGACAACCGGCTCGCCATAAAATACGCCGGCGCAAAAGAGCACGGGCATATAATCCTCCCCCTGCAATCAGGGAATAAACTCCTCGGAATCCTCTGCCTTTATATAACTGCAGAAAAACCCCTGTCCGACAAAGACTTGAATATGTATAAAGCCATTGCTGACATTGTATCGGTTTCTACGCAGAATGCCCTAAACCATGCGCAGGTTGCCATGCTCGCACAGTCCTTAGAAAGCAGTATGGAAAAGCTGGAAGAAAAAATAAGAGAAAGGACAACGGCGCTTGAGGAGGCAAAACTTCAGGCCGAAGCCGCAAACAGGGCAAAATCTGACTTCCTTGCAAATATGAGCCACGAATTAAGAACACCCCTTAATTCAATCATCGGATTCTCCCAGATAATGATTGATGGGCTGGCAGGCGCCGTGACAAGTGAGCAGAAGGAATATTTGTCAGATGTTTATGAAAGCGGCACACACCTGCTATCGCTGATAAATGACATCCTTGATTTATCAAAAGTTGAGGCAGGGAAAATGGAGCTTGAACTTTCCGATTTTGATGTGAAAGAACTTATTGACAGCAGCGCAGCTATGTTTAAAGAAAAAACATTAAAGCACAGAATAGATTTTAAAACTGATGTTGAAGAAAGCATTGGCACTATTACGGCAGACGAAAGAAAAATCAAACAGGTGCTGTTTAACCTTCTGAGCAATGCCTTTAAATTTACGCCGGACGGGGGCTCCGTTTCCGTGCAAGCACGGAAAGTTCATGGCTCTCAGCTCATAGCTCATGGTGAAGAAAGCATCAGCAGTGAACTATCAGCTAAGCACTATGAGCTTGACAGAAATTTTATAGAACAGGCAAAGCTTTTTCAGCCTTTCCAGCAGCTTGAATCCCCATTATCAAAGAAACACGCCGGCACCGGGCTCGGTCTTCATTTGTGCAAACAATTTGTAAAATTTCACGGCGGGACCATCCGGGTGGAAAGTGAACCGGGCAAAGGAAGCAGGTTTATATTTGTACTCCCTCTAAAGACTGCGCAGCATGCTGAGCAAATTATTGACCCTTTGACAAAAGTCCTTACCTGGAAACACTTTATGATGCACATTGAAAGATTCTTTTCATTCTATAAGAGGACTCACCGCAAGTTTGCATTGATGCGATTAAAATTCCCGGAAATGACAAAACCTGGGAATTATGTCTCTATCGTTAAAATAATGAGGGACGGCCTAAGAAAGCACGAAATTTTAACATATCATGAAGACTTAAATTGCTACTGTGCCATTTTACTGGACACTGACCGGAAAACAGCAGATGAAGCCGCCTTAAGAATAGGCGCGGCATTAAAAGAAAATGGTCATCCTGCTGTTATAAAGACCGTAATTTATATGGAGGATGGAGAAACCATTGAAGGGTTGTTAAAAGCATTAAGCATATAAGATAAGGTACTGATATGGCTGATTCGGACATAAACAAAAAAACAGTGCTCATTGCAGATGATGACACAAAGAACCGCAAGCTTTTCAGGGTCGCACTTCAAAGCTACGGTTATAAGACAATTGAAGCTGAAGACGGCAAACAATGCGTTAAACTTGCAAAAGAGACGCTCCCTGACCTCATCCTGATGGATATTCAGATGCCTGTAATGGACGGCATCACAGCGCTTAAAACACTCATCGCCGACCCTGCTACCTCAAAAATACCTGTAATCGCAGTCACCTCATATGCGATGAAAGGAGACCGGGAACGCTTTCTCGCTAAGGGTTTTGTTGATTACATACCAAAGCCGATAGATATTAAAAAGTTTAAAGAAGTAATTGGCAAATACATTTAGTAAAGCACACGGCCGCAGAGACCGCAGGGCGTCCAATATTTGAATGTTTATTTTCAGGTGTCATTCCCGCAAGCCCCGAACAAGTCGGGACAGGATCCGCGCGTCGGGAATCCTTCCGGAAAGATTCCGGACAAGCCGGAATGACAGAAATTTGGAACTGCGGCAGAGACCGCAGGGTATAATTAGAATGAAAAAGATAATTCTAACACTACAGACTTCTATTAAAAAACGGTTTGTTACAGGCATAAGTATAATGCTGCTGCCCATGGCTGTGCTTGCTTCAGCCGGTTATATCCTTTTTGAGAATGTAATTCATTCTTTTGAAGAGGCTAAGACAGAGGCTGTTAATGAGATAAATTCAATTGCAATCTTACAAAAACTCATACTCAAAGCCGCTATGCCTGCCAATGATTACCTGATACATGGCGAAACATGGGAGCGGCAGACATTCAACAGCATCAGCAAAGAGGTAGATGAGGCGTTTTCAACGGCCCTCGGTATGCCTTTTGGATTACAGGAAGAGAGATCATTAGTTATGTCGGCCCAAAAAGAATGGTGGACTGCTAAGGCTATGAGCGAGAGGCTTCTGACTTTCCACAATCCGGTTGGTAATGCGGCGGCATCCAAGGATATGAAACTTCTTGACAACCGCACATATCAGATAGTAAATCTTCTTGAAAGGGCAACAAAACTTGCTCACGATGAACTGCATATGGAAATATCTCGTGCATATGCTTTGAAAAACAGGGTATCGCTGCTTATTGCTGTTATTTTAGTCCTGGGACTTGCAGCCTCTGTCATAATTGCCATTGCATTATCCCGTTCCATTCTTAATCCGATACGGGCCTTAGAAGAAGGGGCAGATCAGTTTGCTGCAGGTAATCTTTCGTCACGCATTGCCTTATTGGCAAAGGATGAGCTTGGACATCTGGCGAAAACTTTTAATGCCATGGCAGAACAAATAGAAAGGCATGAAAAAATACTTGAAGATTTGTCAATTCACGACGGACTTACGGAACTTTTTAATAAACGGGAATTTACGAGGCGTATAATTGACGAAATAGCACGCTCTAAAAGATATAAGAGTGTTTTCTCCCTCATAATGATAGATATAGACCATTTTAAGGCTGTTAACGACACTTATGGTCACCAGGCCGGCGATGAAGTCCTGAAAGCCATATCTGCAATATTAAAGAGAGGAATCCGCACAGTTGACTTTGCAGCCCGTTATGGCGGAGAAGAAATTGCTGTTATACTGCCATACATTAATAGTGAGGGGGCCTATGAGGCGGCTGAACGGCTTAGAAAAGATATAGAGGCTTTTAAAATATCCATCTCAAAGGAAAAAGCAATACAGGTTACAGTGAGTATGGGTTTGGCTGTCTTTCCTGACAATGCCGATACAGATGAAAAACTTGTTACTGCAGCAGATAAGGCCCTTTACGCTGCCAAACATGCAGGACGCAATCACGTGCAGATATTTAAAGGTTTAACATAAAATTACTGAATAGATAGAGGAGATAGAGATGTCTGACAAAAAACCTAAAATCCTCATAGTTGATGATGAAGAAAAAAACCTCAGGCTCATGACCGCCATACTTAAAAATTACGGTTATGACTATGAAACTGCAAAAAACGGTATGGAGGCGCTGGAAAAAGCAAAAACATTCTCCCCTGATTTAATCTTCCTTGACATCATGATGCCTGAAATGGACGGTTATGAGGCCTGTAAAAAGCTGAAAGAAAATCCTGAAACACAGCGCATCCCGGTTGTGATGGTTACTGCGCTTACTGAAAGAGACTCAAGGCTCAAAGGTCTTGAGGCAGGCGCAAATGATTTTCTTGCTAAACCTGTGGACCACGCAGAGCTGATGGTCAGGACTAAAAACCTGCTAAAGGTTAAAGAGTTTGAAGATTTTCTGCAAAACTATAATAAGATTCTTGAAGAGGACGTCGCAAAGAAGACGGAAGAATTGAGGATAGCATTTAAGAATCTGGACGGAGCTTATAAGGAAATAAAAGAAGGCTATATTGATACAATACAGCGGCTTACAGTCATAGCTGAATACAAGGATGAAGAAACCGCCCTTCACATTAAGAGGGTCAGCCACTACTGTTCACTCATTGCACAGCACCTCGGCTGGCAGGAGAATGATATAGAAACTATTTTTTATGCGTCCCCCATGCATGACATCGGCAAGGTGGGCATCCCTTCGGACATTCTTCTTAAACCCTCTAAATTAACCTTGGAGGAATTTGCGCTTATGAAGACACATACAATAATCGGCGGAAAAATTCTCCACAATTCAATCTCAGGCTTTTTGCAAATGGCGGAAAAAATTGCCCTGAACCACCACGAAAGATGGGACGGCAGCGGTTATCCTAAAGGTCTCAAGGGTGATGAAATCCCGATAGAGGGGCGGATAATGAATATCGTGGACCAGTATGATGCTTTAAGAAGCGTGCGCCCGTACAAACCCGCCTTTGACCATGAGAAAGTTGTAAAAATAATAACAGAAGGCGACGGAAGGACCATGCCGGAGCATTTTGACCCACAAATGCTTAAGGCCTTCAAGCAATTGTCAGATAAATTTAATACAATATTTGAAACGCATATGGACTAAAAAGTGAACGATAAAGAAACAACAGGCGTTCTTCTTCTGAATCTCGGCGGGCCTGATTCTCTGGACGCAGTTCAGCCGTTTCTTTACAATCTCTTCTCCGACAGGGAGATTATAAAGCTCGGCCCTGCCTTTCTCCAGAAACCCATTGCTTTTTTAATATCAAGCCTCCGCGCAAAAAAGACAGCCGGGATGTACAGCCTCATCGGAGGCAAATCACCGATTCTTGATATAACTGCGGCGCAGGCGGAAGCGCTGGAGAAAGAGCTAAATCAGAATACAGAATACAGAATACAGAATACAGAAAATCCCCTCATACTCCCCGGTTCTCAGTTCCCAGTTCTCAGTTTAAAGTTTAAAGTTTACACCGGCATGCGGTACTGGCATCCGTTTATTGAAGATACAGTTGAAAAGATTTTACAAGACGGCATCAAACATCTTATTGTGCTTAGCCTTTATCCCCATTATTCAAAGGCAACAACAGGCTCTGCGATTACTGAATTTAAAAAGATAATTGCAAAAGTCTACACCCCCACCCGCCCCTCCCCCGTCAAGGGGGAGGGTGAGGGGGGGAGTGCCATAGATATACAATACATTGACAGGTGGTATGATTTTCCACCGTACATTGATGCGCTTGCAGGGCTTATTGCTGGGGGAATATCCGAATCCAAGGAAAGCGGATTTGAAATTATTTACAGCGCACACAGCCTGCCTGAAAGTTTTATAAAAGAAGGCGACCCGTATCTTGAGCATATAAAGGCAACTATAATGGCAGTTAACTCATCACTCATTACCCGTCACTCATTACAATTTAAATGGCATCTTTCTTTTCAAAGCAAGAGCGGGCCGGTTAAATGGTTGAGTCCTGCGACAGACGAGGTTATAATAGAAAAGGCAAAGGCAGGCGTAAAAAATATCTTTGTCGTGCCGATAAGTTTTGTATCAGACCATATTGAGACACTGTATGAAATAGATATCCTTTACAAAGAACTTGCCGCGAGGCACGGCTTAAATCTTAAGAGGTGCCGGTCTTTGAATGTATCTAAAGGATTTATAAAGGCGCTGAAAGAGCTTGTGCTGACAAAAATAAATCAAACAGTAAATCTCCCCTCCCTTGACGGGAGGGGATAAAGGGGAGGGTGAAAATACCATATTATCACCCCCACCCTTGCCCTCCCCCGTATAGGTGGAGGGTTTAGAGGCGCAGGGAATTACCATGTTAATAGGAGTTACATGATAAGAATAGCTGTCGCAGGCGGAGGGCTCTCAGGCTTAGCAGCCGCTTATGCCCTTTTAAGCAGGAATGACAATCTGCAGGTTGTGGTGTTTGAGTCTGATGCAAGAGCCGGCGGAAAAATCTGGAGCGACAAAACAGACGGCTTCCTCTGTGAAAAAGGCGCAAACGGATTTCTTGACAACAAACCCATGACACTTGAGCTGTGCAAAGAACTGGGAATTTCACCGCTCAGAAGCAATGAAAACTCCAAGAAGAGATTTATATATTCGGGAGGAAAGCTTAACGCGCTGCCTGATTCACCGCCTGCGTTTTTAAAATCAGGGTTTCTGTCATGGAAGGGAAAACTCAGGCTGGCCCTGGATCTTATTGCCCCGAAGGGGCCTGATGATGAAACAGTTGCGGATTTTGTTATACGGAGGCTTGGAAAAGAAGCGCTTGAAAGACTGATAGACCCCATGTGTTCAGGCATATTTGCCGGAGACCCGTATAAAATGAGCATCAAACACTGTTTCCCCCGGATAAAAGAACTTGAACAGGAATACGGCAGTCTCATACGCGCCATGCTAAAATTGCAAAAAGCTAAAAAAAAGACAGAAGCTGAAAAGATGAGAAGCTGCGAAGATAAGAATTTCTCAACCTCTCAACCTCTCAACTCCTCAACTTCTCAATCAAACGTCAGCCCTGCCCCGTCAGGCACGCTTACATCTTTTCATGACGGCGCTCAGACCATTACCGATGCGCTTAAAGAAAAACTTAACGGCAGGGTAACGCTCGGCGTCTCTGCGCACGGCATTGAGAAAAAAGGCAATCTGTATCAGCTCCATACGTCGCAGGGTATTGTTAATGCAGATGCGGTTATTCTTGCAACCCCTGCCTATGCCTCTGCGGAAATCCTGAAGGACTTTGACAGGGCATTGTCACAGACGCTTTCAGGCATACCTTATGCGCCTGTGGCAGTCGTATGTTTTGGATACAGGCGCGACAAGGTAGTCCATGACTTAAACGGCTTTGGATTTTTGATCCCTCATATTGAAAATAGAAATATCCTCGGTACGCTGTGGGACTCAAGCATATTCCCGAACCGGGCGCCTGAAGGACATATCCTTTTAAGAACCATGACCGGCGGCGCTAAGTCTCCGCATCTTGCATCCCTTAACGATAATGTGCTGATAAACACTGTCTTTGATGAACTGAAGCCCCTCATCTCGCTTAAAGAAGAGCCTTCTCTTGTGAGAATTTACAGATGGGAAAAGGCAATTCCGCAATATGTCATCGGACACGGTGACAGGTTAAGACTGATTGACGAAAGACTTAAATCTCATCCTAACTTGTACCTGACGGGCAACGCATACAAAGGCGTAGGCATGAATGACTGCATTGAAAATGCCTGCAAGCTTGCGGATGAAATTGTGATGAAAATTACCGGGTAAATGACGCATACATTGCAAACAACTCATGCCGGAAAAACTCTCCTGCGTAAACCAATAGTTCACATTTTATTAATTGTCATAATCGGCCTGATTGCATACTCAAATACGTTCCATGTGCCTTTTCAGTTTGATGATACGTTTTATATCGTTGAAAACCCCGTTGTCAAGGATTCCCAGTATTTCATTGAACCTTCAAAGATTATATCCGGACATGATTCTTTGGTGAAATATACTTTCAAAACACGATACATGGGTTTCCTCACATTTGCCATTAATTATAAATTACACGGTATTAATGTTATTGGCTACCACATCTTTAATTTTTCAATACATATCATTAATGCCCTGCTCGTGTATTGGCTTGTACTTCTTACGTTTCAAACGCCGTATTTCAACCTTCATCCTTCAACCTTCAACCCTTGTCCTTCTTTAATCGCATTATTCTCAAGTTTGCTATTCGTTTCCCACCCTGTCCAGACCCAAGCAGTCACATATATTTCACAAAGATTTACTTCCTTTGCAACATTCTTTTATCTCCTGAGTCTTGTGATGTATGTCATGTTTAGAACACAGAACTCAGAATTCAGAAGTCAGAATAAACCTGTCATTGCGATCCCGACAATTCGGGACGAGGAAAGTCGGGACGACAAAGCAATCCCGGAGCTTGAGATTGCTTCTGCCGAAAATCGGCATCGCAAAGACATAAATATAAAATCTATTCCCTGGTACCTTGCTGCCCTTGCTTCTGCTGTCCTTGCTATGAAAACTAAGGAAATAACATTTACACTTCCTATGGTTATTACCCTCTATGAGTTTATGTTCTTTGATAGGAACACTAAAAAAAGACTGTTATCCCTTATTCCTTTAATTCTTACAATCTTAATAATACCCTTAAGTCTGATCAGCATTGGCAACCCTATTGAAAACATAATAGGTGATGTTGGTGAAACTGCAAGAGCCCATACAACCATACCAAGACTGGATTATTTCTTTTCACAGTTCAGGGTAATTGTGACTTATCTTAGGTTATTGTTTCTGCCGATAAATCAGAACCTTGATTATGACTATCCAATATAT
>JACQZD010000060.1 GCA_016207865.1 Nitrospirota bacterium | reverse complement strand
AAAGCGCACTTTTGAGAAGGCTTTTAAAACATCTTATCGTTGAGAGGGATGAAGTTGTAATCGTAGATATGGAGGCAGGCATAGAACATCTCACAAGAGGGACTGCTGAGGGCGTGGATGCCTTTATTGTGGTTGTTGAGCCTGGACAAAGGAGTATTCAAACAGCCACTGCTGTTAAACGATTTGCAAAAGAGCTTGGCGTTAAAAAAGTTTTTATAGTTGCAAACAAGGTTAGAAAGGAAGAGGATATCACTTTTATAAAAAATGCTTTGAGCGATATCTCATTCTTAGGGGCAATCAGTTTCAACAATAATATAATGGAAACAGACATTAAAGGATTACCGTCGTATGAGGCTTCACAGCAAACAATTGATGAAGTTAAAAAAATTAAAAAAACACTGGAGACATCTGTTTGAAACGAGGCATTAGAGAGGCACTTTTAAAGAAAAGAAACAGCATCAAGCCTGAAGAAAAGAAAAAAAAAGAATCAGCCATAAGAAAAAGGCTCTTTGCTTCAGTGGATTTTAAGAAAGCAAAAAGCATATTATTTTATGCATCGTTTAAAAGCGAGGTAGACACAATTAAATGCATACAGCATGCAGTTAAACTGAAAAAGATGATTGCGTTGCCAGGCATTGACAGAGAAAAAAAAGAATTAAGACTTTACAAGATAAAAGACATCTCTGAACTTGAATCAGGTTATATGGGTATTATGGAACCAAGGGCTGCAAAAAGCAGAGAAAAGGGCTTAAAGAACATTGAGGTTGCAATAATTCCAGGCGCAGGGTTTGACAAGAATGGAAACCGCATTGGATATGGCTTTGGATATTATGATAAACTTCTCTCAAAATCTGAAAAGCCTGTTACTACAATTGCCCTTGCATTTGAAGAACAGATTGTTTCAAATCATGCCGACTTGTTCGGCATCTTTCTTTAAGAAGGATTCCCGACAAGCGGGAATGACAATACTAAAGGGTTATGTCAACTTACTTAATGCGTTTGTATTAATAAGGTATTAATCAAGACCACATCGGTTTTCATTGCTGTCATTGCGGCTTGTCCGCAATCTTTCTTAAGTTCTTAAGAAGGATGCCGAACAAGTCGGCATGACAAATTGTGTGGTTCTACGGATAAACTCATTAGTAACAACTTAAGTAACCTGGATTCCTGCTTTCGCAGGAATGACGTCATTCCCGTGAAAACGGGAATCCAGAAATATTGTCCGTATAAACAGCAGAACTTACTATGGATAAGAAAAAAATCATAAAAGCCGTAAAAATGCTCCTTGAAGGAATAGGCGAAGACCCGCAAAGGGCTGGCCTTAAAATGACACCTCAGCGCATAGCCGACATGTATGAGGAGATATTTTCAGGGCTGAATACGCCGACAGAGGAAATACTAAAACCAATTGAGGGTGAAAGCCATGATGAATTAGTTCTTTTAAAGGATATACCCTTTTACTCAATATGTGAACATCATTTGCTGCCTTTTATAGGCAAAGCCCACGTTGCGTATATTCCTGCAGGAGGAAGAATAGTTGGCTTAAGTGAGCTTGCAAAGGCAGTTGAGATTCTGGCAAAAAGACCTCAGGTGCAGGAGCGTCTGACAGCACAGCTTGCAAATATGATTATGGAAAAATTAAAACCCAGAGGCGCAATGGTAATAATAGATGCTGAACACCTATGTCTATCCATGAGAGGCACAAAAAAACCCGGAGCAAGGACAGTGACCTCAGCAGTAAGAGGCATATTCCGAACAAAGGAATCAACACGGTCAGAGCTGCTTGAATTGATTAAAAAAAGGGATTAAGGAGGAAGAATATGTCTGCAAAAATCATAAGCGGCACGGAAATCGCCGCACAGATACGAGAAGAGCTCAAAAAGGAAATAGCCGAGTTAAAGGACAAGCACGGAGTCGTACCGGGGCTGGTTACTATCCTGGTGGGCAAAAACCCCGCCTCTGTCAGCTATGTTACTGGCAAGCAGAAGACTGCACATGAGCTTGGTTTCTACTCTATTCAGGATGACCAGCCCGAGGACATATCCGAGGCTGCCCTGCTCAAGCTCGTTGACAAGTACAATAATGACCCAAAGATACACGGCATCCTTGTACAGCTTCCCCTTCCCAAATACATTGATGAAAAGAAGGTGCTTAACGCTATAGACCCCGACAAAGACGTAGACTGCTTCCATCCTGTCAATGTCGGACGTCTGATGATAGGCGGCCCCGAGGCTAAGTTTCTGCCCTGCACACCTGCCGGCATCCAGGAACTGATTGTGCGCTCAGGTTTTGAGACCTCCGGAGCTGAAGTTGTTGTTGTAGGCCGCTCTAATATCGTCGGCAAGCCTATCGCCAACATCATGCTTCAGAAAGGCAGGGGCGCCAATGCCACGGTCACTATCGTGCATACAGGCACGAAGAACCTTGAAGCCCATTGTAAGCGTGCCGACATCCTCATCGTTGCCGCTGGTGTGCCGCACCTTGTCAAACCTGAATGGATCAAGCCAGGCGCCTGCGTTATAGACGTCGGCGTCAACCGCGTTGGCGAGAAGAAAAGCGAAAAGACAGGCAAGATAGTGCCTATCCTAAAGGGTGACGTTGACTTTGATAAGGCCAAGGAGATAGCAGGGGCTATCACCCCTGTGCCCGGCGGTGTCGGACCAATGACCATTACCATGCTTATGAAGAACACTGTTACGTCAGCTAAGATGCATGCAGGAATAAAGATATAGAACTTAACCACAGATTGACACAGATGTTCACGAATATAACAAATAGAATAATTAAATACATCCATAATAATGCTACATTTCGTGTCATTGCCACCTGTCGGGTTTGTCATTCCGACTTGTTCGGAATCTTTCTTGATAAGGATTCTGGACAAGCCAGAATGACAGAAACGAGCTTAACATAACGGACTCATTAATATTAAAATATATATGTAATCCGTGTATATCTGTGGCTGATATTTAAGGAGGAATAAATGATAATCACTACAAAACGAGATTTTCAGGAATTAATGGAAAACATTAAAAATTACAAAAGTTTTTTTCTTATTGGCTGTTCAGAGTGTGCAGCGCTCTGCGGAACAGGAGGAGAACCTGAACTCAAGGAGATGAAAGAGGCTCTTGAGGCAGAAGGCAAAAAAGTTACAGGCGCCTTTGTAGCAAAAACAGGTTGTCAGGTATTGGGTACAAAGGTGGAACTCAAACCGTTTAAAGACGCCCTTGCCGGGACAGAATGCATACTCATAATGTCCTGCGGCGCCGGAACCCAAGCTGCTGTTGAACTATACGAAGATAAGCCTGTGTATCCAACGAATGACACCCTGTTCCTTGGCAATATGACAAGGTTTCAGATGTTTGATGAAAGGTGTTCTTTGTGCGGCAAATGCATACTTGATAAAACAGGCGGGATATGTCCTATAACAGCCTGCCCAAAAGGGCTTTTAAACGGACCTTGCGGAGGAACAAATGAGGGAAAATGCGAGGTAAGTCCTGATATAGAATGTGCATGGGTAAGGATATACAACAGGATGAAACGGATTAACAAGCTTGAAGATATGAGGGAAATAGCCAAACCTAAAGACTGGTCTGCACATAAGAAACCTATGAAACTTAACATACGCGAGAAAAAGGAGGAGGCAAAAAAGTGAGTTTTAAAAACGCTTTTGATTCAGGAAAATTTGTTGTCACAGCAGAGGTAGGACCGCCAAAAGGCACGGACATTAAAGAGATGCTCCATCATGCTGAAATGCTCAAAGGCAAATTAGATGCAGTTAATGTTACTGATAATCAGTCAGCAGTCATGAGAATATGCTCCATGGCTATATGCAAGTTACTGCTTGATATGGGGCTTGAACCAATACTTCAGATGACGTGCAGGGACCGCAACAGAATAGGATTACAATCTGATTTACTCGGAGCGAGCGTGCTTGGAATAAAAAACGTCCTGTGCATGACCGGCGACCATCCTAATGCAGGAGATCACAAAGAGGCAAAACCTGTTTATGATGTTGAATCCGTCCAACTTCTTGGAATTGTCAATTCACTTAATAACGGCAAAGATATGATGGGCAATGAGATGAAGGGCTCTACGGATTTTTTCCAGGGCGCTGTTGTAACGCCTGAAGCAAACCCGCTTGAGCCTCAGCTTATGAAATTCGAGAAAAAAGTGAAGGCAGGCGCTAAATTTTTCCAGACACAAGCAATTTATGACATAGAAAAATTCAAAGAATTCATGAAATTTGCAAAAAAATTCCCGGTAAAAATTCTTGCGGGCATAGTATTGCTGAAAAGCGCGGGCATGGCAAATTACATGAATAAATTTGTTCCGGGCATAAGGGTTCCGCAGGATTTGATCGATGAAATCAAGGCTGCCGGAAAGGAAGGCGCTCTGGATACAGGAATAAATATTGCTGCGCGACATATAAAACAACTGAAAGAAGAAAAAATCTGCGACGGTGTGCATATCATGGCAATCGGCGCAGAGGACAAAGTCCCTGCCATAATGGAAAGAGCCGGATTGCTTTAAGAAGGAGGCATCTCTCTGATTTTTTACTCTGCCTTTTCTTTGTATGTTATACTGTTAAGCAAGGTTTAATTTTTTATTTTCAAAAATAAAAGACCTTGCCTTTGATTTAGAATTAATTGAAGCAGTAGGTTGATAATTTCCTTCTGGAGACAATTTTATGCCAAGATTTACAGTTCATGATTTTCTAAAGAAAAAAAAAGAAAGTAAGAAAATTACCATGCTTACTGCATATGATTATCCGTTTGCGCAGATTGTGGACGAAGCAGGAATAGACGTCATCCTTGTTGGGGATTCACTTGGCATGGTTGTTCAAGGGCATGAAAACACCCTGCCTGTAACAATGGATGAAATGATTTATCATGCAAAAATGGTCGTAAGGGCTGCAAAAAATGCAATGGTAATAGGAGACATGCCTTTTATGTCCTACCAATCAAGCGTTGAAGATGCAATTAAAAATGCAGGAAGATTTTTAAAAGAGGCAGGCACAGCTGCAATAAAACTTGAAGGCGGCTCAGAGGTAGCTGACCATATTAAGGCAATGACAAAATCAGATATTCCGGTTATGGCGCATATCGGGCTTACTCCGCAATCAATCCACAGAATGGGCGGTTACAAAGTTCAGGGCAAAACTCAAGAAGCAGCCAGAAAACTAATAGAAGAGGCGCATATTGTAGAGGATGCAGGGGCGTTTTCCGTGTTGCTTGAGGCAATACCAATGGACCTCGCAAAAAAAATAACAGAAGAACTCTCCATACCAACAATTGGAATTGGAGCAGGGACATACTGTGATGGACAGGTGCTTGTGCTGCATGACCTGCTCGGCTTATTTGAAAGATTTGTTCCGAAGTTTGTTAAAAAATACGCTAATTTAAAAGAAGAGGCTTTAAAGGCAATTAAAACTTATAAGGAAGAGATAGAACAAGGCTCATTCCCCTCAGAAGAACAAAGTTTTAAGTAAAGTATCATCTGATTTGTTCGGGCAATTTAAAGAAAATCTATACTGTAAGGTGTCATCCCCTCTTTGTATTTTAAGGCATATCTTTTAAGGGCTTTTGCTATAAGAGCAAACCTGTCACCCGGATATGACCCCGGTATTATAAGCACACCGTAATGATGTGTGTGCTCGTTGAAAAACTGGACTGTAAGTTTGATAAAATCATTTCTGTTTCTTGTCACCATGCAGCGTTTTGCGGAAGCTGCATATTCCATCTGTTCAAGGTCACTTGTCTGGAGCATTCCTGCCTCTTTAGCGCTAACAGCATCTATTCCATTTTTTCTAAGCACCTCTGCAATCTTCGGGTTCAAATCCTCATCTATGTAAAATTTCATTTCATCCCTGTTCTAACTGCCTTCTGACAGAAACGGATATTTCCCCCGGATTTTTTCAGGTGTCCAGCTTTCGTTTTCAGCTATAAGGTCATCTATCTCTTTTGTATATAATCTGTAATAGCCTATGGCAGATTTAAGCTGCTGTACTGTAAGCCAGCTATATGCCTTACTCAGACGTTTGAAATCATTGGCAACACTTTTATAAGTCGCGATAATCTCCCAGATCTCTATTCCCGTTCCTGCAACCCTTGCCCTTTTTCCGCTTGTACCTTCAGTAAAGACTATTCCCGGACAACGGTGGGTTTTTATGGCTTCTTTTAGAAGTTCATTGGTCACAGCGGTGAAATCCTTTTTCGCCTCCTTCGCTATCTTATCTATCTCTTTTAGAATATTCTCCGGAACCCTCAAACTTTTTTGAGCTGTCGGCATATCATCACCTCCTTGTATGTTAATATATTACATTAAATTACATTGTAGGTCAAATAAGAAAATTGTTCGATTTAAATTGTGAGGAATCTCCCCCTTTGTAAAAGGGGGTTTACCCGCCTCTGGCGGCGCCGAAGGCGACCAGGGATGAAGGGGGATTTTTTAATTGTATTCATTTTACTTTTGTAATTTTACTTAATGCGTTTTACTAACAACCACACGCTTCTTCCACAGAAATTGAAATCTGTGCCGTAGCCTTTTGTCCGTTCTCATCTTCAACGCGGACAACCACTATATAAACACCCTGAGTGAATGTGTGCTGAATTTCTTTGCCCTCAGCGCTTTCGCCGTCGGCTGATTGCCTTGAATTTAACAGCGTAGGGAGCATCGCCTCTCCTGTTTTTAACACCGCCTATTTTTACCTTCAGAGGTCCGCCTGTAGATACCACCTCCTCCTCAATCAGAAGGCTGCCGCCTAATCTTTTTGATGTCTTCATTAAAGAGTCTTTTATTTTATCGGGCATTGGCGCGGGAACCTGGGGTTTCCCTCCTGCTTCCAGCACTACCTGCTGTCCTTCGTCCACCCTTATTTTATCTGCACCAAGATAGACAACTATTCTTCCAATGAGAGACCAGATTGTAAATTTTTTCCCAGTTTCATCAAGCTTCAGCGCAAACTCGGCGCCTTGTGACATAATAGGGACATTCCCAACTCTTACTTCAAACTGTGTGAATATATGTTCTGGAACCTGAGCCTTAGCAAATATCCGGCCTTTTTCCAGAATAATCAATGACTGTTCCAGTTTTCTGTCTCCCTCATAACCGACTCCTCCTAAAACAAGTGCTGCCTCAGGATAAATCTCCACCATGCTTCCATTTGACCATGTAAGAACCGCAGCAGAGTTTTCTTTAGTAACAATCTTATCATCTCTCTGTATAATATCACCCTCCTTAAAAGGCGCTCCGTTTTTTGTCACGGTCCCGTCAACCCGTGTAGCCCTTACAATAGATGCCTCCTGTGCAGAAACGGGTACACCTCCATTAAATACAACACTGCCCAAAAAAATGGCAACCAAAAACGGCATGATACGTCTCATCCTCTTTTTAATACCTCCTTTAAAATTCAAATTCTGTGCCTATGACAATCTCTGAAGCAGGGTCGGCCTTTTGCCCATCTGCCCGCTGATAGACATCTCCGGGGATAAAGTATCCTATCTCTGTAAAACCCCTCAACCGTTTTTTATATAGCGGAAAAT
>JACQZD010000091.1 GCA_016207865.1 Nitrospirota bacterium | reverse complement strand
CAAGTTCTTCCGGTTTTGCGGATTCCGGAGGCAGAGGCTGTGCCGGGGCTTCTTTTTTTACGGCAGATGCGCTTTTTGCCTTTTGCTTTACCTCTTCTTTTGAGCATCCGTAGGCCGAAAGCATGAATGCCAGCGCAATTAAAACCGCAAAGGCCCTCATGGTTTTTTTGCCTCCTTAGGCGCTGCAGGTTCAGGCACGGCAGAAAAAGTGGTGGCGGTAAAATTGGCAGTTAACACCCTGAGTCCTTCCTTCAGCGCAGGATTAGAGAGCTTTATGCCTGATATATTGACAATTCTCGGCAGTTTGCTGATATAACTGAAGAAAACGCCGAGATTATGATAGCCCGCTATAACCTCTACGGTTACAGGTATTTTTACATAAAGGCCGCTCGGGTCAGGCGATTTACCTTCAGGTTTCCATAAAATGATTTTAAGCCCTGATTTGAGTCCCAGATCTGAAATCTGCCTTAACAGACCCGACACTTCGTTTTCCTCCGGTAATTGCTCTTTTAATTTCACAAGCCGTGTCTTTAATCGTGCATTTTCAATCTTGAGGTCGGCTAATTTCCTTGCCTTTACCTCGCTGGTCGCAATTTCGCTGTCAAGTTTGGCTATGCTGTCTTTCAGGCCGTTAATCTCAGCGCTCTTCGGCATATAAAGCAGGATGACGAATAAAATAATCAGCACAATTGAGGGCGCAGATAAAACAATTGCCTTTAAATAAGGCGGAAGATTTTTCAGCTTTGCATTTATTTTATTAAAATTAATGTTAAGCGCCATCGCCATATTACAACTTCACCCTGAATGTTAATTTAAATTGATATACAGAAATATTGTCAATCGTTGCATTCCGCGATTCCAGCAGGGCGGTATCTATAAGTTTTTCTGATTTTTTAAGGTTTTCCACATAATTGACGATATCAGGATTGGTATACGCATAGCCGGATATATTTACAACGCCTCCGGACTCACTTAAAGAAGTGAGCCATACGCCTTTTGGAAGCAGTTCGCTTATCTCATCCAGCAGAATTAAGGGGATATTCTGATTTTTCCTCAACTGCTCAATAATGTTATTTCTATCCTGAAATGACTTGTTGTCTTTTTCGTAGTCTTTGATTTCTTTTATCATTGTTTGAAGTTCAGCAAGCCGCTTTTCTTTTAATGTCTTATCAGCCTTAAGGTCTGAGATTTTACTTGTTAAAAAAAATGTGACGCCTCCCAGCACAAGGATCGCCGCTACTGTAATAAAGGTGCTGATGACGAGAACTCCGGGTACAGGTTTAACTTTTTTCCTTAGTTCCGGCGGAAGAAGGTTTACCCTTATCATCTGTCTCCAAGTCTCCTTAAAGCCAGTCCCAGCGCCACAACGGCAATAGTCCCCATTTTTTTGAGATTCGCTTTGTCAAAATTTTCGGGAATCTGGATATTTTTAAAAGGCTCTATGATTTTTACGTCAATGCCGATTTTTTCATTCAGCAGCGAGGCAAAATCTTTTATCAGCGCGCATCCGCCGCTCAGGATAATCTCATGGATGTCGTTCTCATTAGTGGCGCCCCTGAAGTAGTCAAAAGACCTGGCAATCTCGGCAATAATATCCTCGGAAGCGGAATTAACAGCCGGCGCTACATTTTCCTTTGGAATTCCTTCAATGGACTCTCCGCGTTTTAAGCGTTCTGAATCGTTATATGAAATGCCGAACTCCCGCTGAATGGCCTCTGTGTGAAGATTACTGCCGACCGGACTGTATCTTGTAAATACGGATACGCCGCTGTTCAGGATATTTATATTAATTGTCCCGGCTCCGATATTAACAAGGGCGGTATTTCCTCCGGGCTTTGACTCATAATTGACTTCATAGATATTTGCAAGCGCAAAAAGGTCTACATCAACTATTACAGGATTGAGGCCGGACTCCTTGACGACGGATACGTATTCGTTTATCTTATCCTTTTTAACGGCAACGATAACGACATCCATCTTGTTTTGTTCTTCGCCGGTACCGAGTATCTGGAAGTCAAGATTTACATCGTCTATGTCAAACGGCACGTACGGCTCCGCCTCAAATTTTATTGAATCGTTCAACTCATCTTCGGTCATCTGGGGCAGGGATATCCGTTTGATGATTACAGAGGAATGTCCTGATACGGAGATGGCCGCATCCTTTATTTTTATCCCGGACTCGGAGATAAGCCCTTTTATTGCCTCCACGACACGCGGCGAATCTATGATGGAGCCGTCAACGATTAATTCAGGCGGGAGAGTGGCGATATTTAAACGCTCTAACTGATAGCCGTCTTTGACGTCTTTAAGCTGAACGACCTTGATGTGTCTGGAACCCACATCTAAGCCTATGATCCCTTTGCTACGAAGTAGCATAGCATATAAATATCAAAAAGATACGATAATGTCAAGGTTTTTTCCACTTGTCCTGAAGTAAATGGACAACGAGTAAAAAGTTTTCAGAGCAAAAACACCGTCTGACATAATAATCAGGGTAATGTAAAATATCATCAGAGGGCAAAAAAATGATCAGGAGGACCCGGTGTTGTGGGTGATATATGCATTTCTGACCGCATTCCTGCTCGCTACGAGCGATGCGCTGACCAAGCGTATTTTATTTTCCGTAAAGGATGAATATCTCGTTGCCTGGCTGAGGCTGTTGTTTTCGCTTCCGCTTCTTATGATAAGTCTTTTATTTGCCGGGATACCGCCTCTTGACGGAACGTTCTGGACTGCCGTTTTGATTGCGCTTCCGCTTGAGATTACAGCCGTCATACTTTATACAAAGGCGCTTAAGGTTTCTCCGATGAGCCTTACAATACCATTTCTTGCATTCACGCCGCTTTTTTTAATACTTATCTCATATGTGATTCTGGGAGAGAAGGTTTCTCTAAGCGGCGCCGCTGGAATTATCCTCATAACAGGCGGAAGTTATGTGCTCAACATTCACAAGGCGAGGCATGCCTTGATGGAGCCGGTAAAGGCGATATTAAAAGAAAAAGGCTCTATGATGATGATTATAGTCGCGGCGATATTCAGTGTAACATCAACTCTGGGCAAGCTGGCAATTGAGCATTCATCGCCGGTTTTTTTCGGCAGTTTTTATATCATGCTGGTGACTGCCCTGTTTACGCCCTTTGCCATTGGAAAAAACAGGGAAAGGTCGGAGGCCCGTACCGGGGTTAGCATCACAAAAAAAGATATTATATTGTTAATTCTCATGGGGGCTTCCTATTCACTGATGATTATCTTTCACATGGCTGCAATAAGCCTTACAAAAGTCGCATACATGATATCGGTAAAACGCATAAGTATTATCTTCAGCATTGTTTACGGGTATATTCTTTTTAAGGAAGAAAAGATTGTCGTAAGGTTTTTGGGCGGCGTTATGATGCTTGCGGGCGTCGTGCTGATTGTCTTAAGCGGGTAAGGGCGATAATCATTGACGGAAATGCGCCGTTGGATTATTATATCTGCACGTCATTTTATTTTGGAGGTGTATCTTGGATAAGAAAAAATGCCTGCTCTCAAAAAAAATCAGACATTTTGACCCGGTAAAAAACAGCAGGGTTAAAGATGTCCTTGAAGCCTTTCACAGCACGTCTTTTCAGAGCAGAAACCTTGCCAGGTGTTTTTCGGTTTTCAAAAATATGCTTTTGGATAAAAGCACCGTTATCTATTTCGGCTTGTCCGGCGCGATGGTCCCGGCCGGGATGAAAAAGGTTGTCAGGGACATGATTGCGCATAACATGATAGACGTGCTTGTTTCAACCGGCGCCAATATGTACCATGATTTTTTTGAAAGCCAGGGACATAACCATTATGTGGCAGAGAGGCATGTCGGTGATGAAGAACTGAGGGAGATGCGCATTGACAGGATTTACGATACCTTTGCCGACGACAATTTATTTATTAAAGTGGATGCCTTTTTCACCGCGCTTCCTAACAAACTGGAGAAGAGGGCGTATTCCTCAAGGGAGTTTCTTTCGGAGATGGGAAAGAGGATTAAGGACCCCTCGTCAATCATAAGGACCGCTTATAAGACAGGCACTCCTGTTTTCTGCCCGACAATACATGACAGCGGCATAGGCATAGGATTGGTGGCTCATTGCTTCAGGGATAACCCTGACAGTGGGTTTTACATAGACCTTTTGAGGGATAATTATGAGATTATGCATATTGCAAGAAAGGCAAAGTCCACGGGCGTGTTTTACGCAGGGGGCGGCGTGCCTAAAAACTATATCCAGCAGAGAGAGCCGATGCTGGAGGTGTTCGGTTATAACAATCACCCCGGGCATCAGTTTGCAATTCAGATAACAACGGACGACCCCAAGTGGGGCGGGCTTTCCGGATGCACCTTTGAAGAGGCAAAGTCCTGGGGCAAGATTAAATTCACCGCCACTTCGGCAACTGTTTACATAGACGCCACAATAGGGCTTCCGCTGCTTGTATCAGCCATGATGCAGGAAAAGGCTATCTTAAAAAACCGCGCAAAAAGGCAGTTTGTCTGGAAAGGCTCGGAGCTGAAGCAGGTTAAACTGGGGTAAGGTGATCAGGGGGTTGCGCATTCCTGACAATGTTTTCAATAATTGCTTTTGTTACAGATAGGTCGTGAGCCTTCTATCTCAATTTTCAGCAACGAATGCAAGCTAAAGTCAATATCTATAAATATTTAACTATTCCCTCAATATGTGAATTTTCTTCTTCACCTGCCGTCAGTCGTCCGGTGTGGATAAAAATTTTATACCTTATCTTTTATATTTACCAACCGGGAAATATAAATATAGTAGTCCGTTAATATAATCTGAGAATTTTTTTATCGTAACAGCCAGCCCTACAAATGTATGATAAAAAATATCTATACCAATTGGATGTCCCTCATCCCCTCCAAAAACAATTGAGCCATTTCCTCCTTTCATAATAAGAAATGTGCTACCGATATTTGGATGAACGAGGTCACAAAAAAGGTCATATAATACTTTTATTTCCGACTGTTCTTCTGCCCACTTGGCAACACAGGTCTTAACATTAACTTGAGATTTATAATTCTCTATTTCGTATTTTTCAGTAAGTTTTTCAAAATCTCCTTTCAAATAAGTATCCCAATCGAAACGATGACATTTAATATGCTTATCTAATATTTCAATAAGTTTTTTGATTTCGACTTCTGAAATATCCCCCTTTTTTACAGGCTCTTGGATATTTTTAACAATTAAATTATGGTAATACCGTATTACTGCTGTATGCTCAATTAATGAACGACCTAATAAGGCATAAGATAAAAAATCTTTATTGTTTATTGAAGAAATAAGGCCAGAGGTGACTATCGATATTTTTGAGTATATGCTCCCCATATTAAATCCAAATAGTCATTAAATAACTCTTTTATATTATTATGTTTTGGAGGCCACACTACTTCAATTTTTTTTGCTGCGTTGTTTGCAAGTGAATTTGCAGCTTCTGTAATTTGATCTAATATCGGATGTATTTTTGAATTTGTCAGTTTCTTTATTTCATCATTAAATTCTAACATTATTCTGATCTCCAGTTTTTTGCCCACAATGAGTGCATAACATTTGAGGTTTGTGCTGTGTGTCTGCTAAGGTCAATATTAAGTTCAATGATAAAAAGGCACGTGGAGTGGCCCCAACTTTGGCTATAGATATTGAAACGTCGCAAACCAGGTTGTTAACTACTGGCACAGACATTCTGATAAACTGCCTCATTTAATTTAATAAAATTTTCATTTTTCGTGTGGTTCAGGATCATTGAGCCTTTCACATTTTTTACATCAGTCAGGTTGCATCTCTAACTCCAGCGTTGGGTCTTCTTCATGTTCTTCTACCTCTTTAGTATGAGTTTAGCTTTTACAGTAAAAATCAGGGTCAGGCATGGACTTAATACTTATTTCTCTTCTGCTCACTTATGAATGTATGATGACAAGACCTGAGACTTTTATTTTTATTATCCGAGAAATCTATTTGCTGCATTCACTAACAGTTCTCTTCTTGCTTTTAAGAATTTCTTATAATTCCTTACTCTCCATAATTTTTCATCAAGCGGAATAAACTGTGACTCTAAATCTTTTTTCCTCACATTGTTCCTTGCGATGTACTCAATCGGTTCTGAATCCAAGAATTTAAGATTTGTTTCCTTGCTAATTACTGTGTAATTCGAAAATGTATTGATTTGATCCAAGTTATCAATTCCATGTTTAGAAAGACACTCGCGAGGGTAAAAGTGATGTATTTGAAGTCCTGCGTTATGTCCGATTACTGTCCCATCAAGAGGGTCATGGGTTAACCAGTCCTTTGCATTATTACTTCTAAGAAGAGTAATAAATAATGACATTGCAGGGCCGCTTCTACGTCCGGTTAGGAAGTGTTTTTGCTCAATACGCCCAAGTGAACGCTTGGTTATCGAATATAGCTTTCGTATAGAGCGGTCTTTTGACAGTGCTCGTATTATCCTGTCCAGTTCAGTGTATACTGAACCACTGAAGAGAGCGTGAAGACAGGAAAGAATAAGCCATTTACGAGCAAGTCTCGTATCAGTGATGCTGAGAGACCTGTTTGACAAAACGTATATAAGCGGCATCAAAGCATTAATTGATGGTAACCATGAATCGGAATCCCACTTCATTGTACCGGTAACAAATTTCATGCATTTGTCTACACCAACTTTTGTTTTTGCCCAAGAACGGTGAATTTGCTTCTCGGTATAATCTTGCCAAATATCAATTTTTTTGGGTCAATTCTGTCGGTTAAATTTGCTGCAAGGCATTGTATCAAATATGTCTTCGTAAAATTGAAATCTGGAGAATATGCTTGTGATAGACGTGAAATAGGTTTTGAAATAAGCTCTTTGGCAGTTAATGCCAATTCAGCAGCTACTAAATCACTGCGACTAAGTTTTCGTCCAGTTGAATTGAAACGAATAAAGAGCTGGGTCGCCGTGCGGATATCATCATGCTCGAATTCTATCACACCAACAGAGTATTCAAGAATATCCTTGAGCCTGTTCAAATCATCGTGGATTGATTCGGCCTCCTTTGAGCCAAGTTTTTCAGATGATTGCAGTTTCTGAGCTAGTTGCCATGAATTGCAGTTTCCAGAAATAATATCGGTAACTGGAACGTACCATTTCTTCTCTTTTGCATAATTCCCATACACAAACCGACTTTGATAGGGCTCATCCTTATCATTTGGGAGAAGCGAAAAGAGTAATGGATAGTCATCATGGCGATCACGAATAAGCCGTATTGCAGTAAGTCTTTGTTGCCCGTCAAGTAAATATCCATAGAAATCGTTCAATTTCTGGCCAATTTTTGCATGCTTAGCATTTTTAAATTCTTTGTGAGCAATTGTGTACTTGGCTTTCCATACAAGCATATACCCAATCGGTAACTTCCTGTAAAGTGAATCAAACAACTGCCGAACATTGTCTCTTTTCCATACAAAATCACGTTGAATTTCTGGCAACACAAGATTTCCAGAATCAATTTTACCGATTAGCCATTTCAGTTGTTTGTCACTCATGTTGATTCCCTTCTGGTAATTTTATTGTTTTTTGTATTCTTTCTATTTATTTTATCTTTACCCTGCACTATTACATTAGTGACTGGTTTAATTACTGTTACTACCCGTATGTTCTGTAAAGAAAGTAACTAAAAAATATCGTATACAAGGCGGTGATTAAAATCAAGTGAATTTTGCATTTGCAAACTTGCCATTGCCCCTGCGTGTTTTTAAAAAGATATTGACAACAGCAATACCTTTAGGTAAAAATAATCTTATGGAAATAACGGGATTTGAATGGGATGATAGCAATATAGAACATATCGCAAGACATAGGGTGTCGCCTGATGAAGTGGAAGATGTGGCATTTGATGATGAGCCTTGGATTAAAAAAGGCAGAAGAGGCACAAGGTATATGCTCGGCTATACTGTTGCAGGAAGGTATCTGTTTGTTGTCTATATTTTAAAGAGCAAAGGCGTTGCAAGGGTAGTTACGGCAATTGATATGGATGATAAAACAAGAAAACTTTATAAGAGAAGGGGAAAATAATGAAGAAATTGCCTGAATTAAAAACAGAGAGGGAAGAAAGAGAGTTCTGGAGGAAACACTCAATCACTGATTATTGGGAGGACCTGCAGGAAAGTACGGATATATTTAAAAGACCAAAGCTTGCGCCTGTCACATTAAAATTTGACCCGCTTGTGCTAAAGAAGATAAGGATGCTTGCAAAGAAAAGGGGCATATCATATAACGCATATATACGGTATCTGCTTGCTAAAAGCGTTGAATGTGATCTGGTGGCTGTTAGCAGATAGCCTTATGTGATGTGTGAGTCTTAAACCCTACAGCTTTGCCGACTGCATCTCGCTTGCGATGACCGTAATCCCTGAGGGGTCTAAGTGCGCCCGCATGTAATGTTCTTTGCTTCCGGCCCCGATATGAACGCCCTCTTCAATTACATTACAGCAGTCCACGATGACCTTGTTTAAACGGCAGCCTTTTTTGAGCGTTACGCGGTCCATGATGATGGAATCCCTGACTTCAACGCCGTCTTCTACGGTAACGCCGCGCCTTAGAAGTGAATTTATGATTGTTGCATTTTTTATGAGCGCTCCAGATGAAATCATGCTGTTTACAATCTCACCGCTTAATATCTTTGCAGGAGGCATTTTGCTGTAAGAGGGGCGGATGGGCCAAAGTTCGTTATTGAGGTCAAAAACAGGTTTTTCGCCGAGCAGGTCCTGGTGCGCTTCCCAGTAAGCCTTGATGGTACCGACGTCCCTCCAGTACCCTTTTTCCTCATAAGGCTTAATGCCTTTGATAATGTTATTGGAAAAGTTATATGCAAAGAGCTGTTTTGTTTTTACGAGGCTCGGAATTACATAAGCCCCGAAATCATGCTGCTTATTCTTCTGCGCATCCACAAGGGCGTCAATCAGCACGTCTGTATTAAACAGGTAATTGCCCATGGAGCAGTATGCGTGCTTTGAGTCATTGGGTATGGGAGCCGGTTTTGCAGGTTTTTCCTCAAAACCTCTGATTCTGCCGTCGTTGTCAGCGGCAATAATGCCGAACGAACTGCCCTCGCTTATGGGGATGGGCCGTGCAGCCACAGTAACATCGGCTTTATTCTGGACATGGAAATCAAGCATCTGTCGTATGTCCATGCGGTAGATGTGGTCGGCGCCGAAGATTGCCACGAGGTCGGGTTTGTGCTGCCGGATAAGGTTGAGATTCTGAAAAACCGCATCCGCAGTGCCCTGAAACCACTCCGGTCCTATGCGCATCTGCGGCGGGACAACTGTGACAAAATGGTCCTGTATGATAGAGGAAAGAACCCAGTTTTCTCTCACATACTCTATCAGGGACTGGGATTTGTACTGCACCAGGAGATAGGTGGCAAATATTCTGGAGTTGATGAAATTGCTTAAAACGAAGTCAATTATACGATAGCGCCCGCCAAAAGGTACCGCTGGTTTAGACCGCTCAAACGTGAGGGGGAAAAGCCTGTTGCCCCTTCCTCCGGCTAAGATTATCCCTAAGACCTTCTGACGCGCCATAGTAGAATAAGATACATGATTCAGGATACAAGATGCAAGACTTAGCATAACGGCATATATGCCTTCAAAACTTTAAGAAAACAGCGTTGATTATTATCTGTCATGCGGCAAAAGTTTTAAGTATATTGCCTTGAACTATCCGAAAAAAGCCGCATGACTCAAATGTGCTGCCTTAAAGTTTTTCAAACATACATGCCGTTATGCAGGTTGCGAGGATTGTGTTTTTTAACTTTTACCTCATAACTCATAACTCTGATGATGGTGGAGGCGCCGGGATTTGAACCCGGGTCCGGAAGCACTACGTCTAAGCGTCTACATGCGTATCCTGCTTATTTAAGTTTAAGAATCAGGTCTGCCGGCAGGCAGGCTTTACTGATTCCGGCCCCCTCTTAAGTTTCATCCGAAGGTCAAGGGAGGATACCTTTAGACAAGCCTGCTTTCTGACGCCCCTTCTGAGCCGCAGACAGTCTCAGGGAAGCGTGCCGCTTAATTAAGCAGCAAGTGCCAGTTCGTTATTGGCGTTTGTGTTTTTGTTCTGCCTTTTTACGTGGTGACAGAGCCACGGCATGCAGCGTAGACCTCATAACCCCCGTCGAGGCCTGTCGCCCCCTACATATTATATATTATAGCATAAAGTGAATTTGTTATACTTCACGCCCCCCTGATGGGGGAGGGCGTGGGGTGGGGGTGTTAAGATGTGTATTCACCATCCCCTCCTGTCAAGGGAGGGGAGATTTAAGAGGATGTCAGGACTGCAGAGAAGGTCATTTTTAAGGTAGTTTTATATGGTGATAACATTAAATTATAAGTCAGAAAAGTCAGAAAAGCTGTTGACAAAGGGTACTTAAAAGTATAAAGTAAAAAGCCTTATTTATAGTTAGAATTTTAAAAGAATTATAGACAAACCAGAACGCTGAAAAAATATTTTTTGCGGTTAATTTTTGACAATATATCAATATAAGGAGGTATTTTTATGAAACTTGCTGTTTTTGTCAGTGACCTTAGGAATACGGTTGACACATTGGACAGGCTGAAGGCTGAAAAACTGGGCATAATACTTGTTCAAAACGGAGTATATCATGCAGCCATAAAGGAAAATGGCAGTGCTTCTCCGCTTCTTAAAAAGTCTGCTGATTTCTATGCGCTCTCCGAAGACCTTGAGACAAGGGGTTTGAGCAGTTCCAATATTGCAAGCGGCATAAAGGTCGTAAACTACAGCGATGTGGTGGACCTGATATTCAACAACTACGAAAAATCAGTCTGGTTATAGGAGGAATTGGAAAATGGGGAAACTTACGATTGGTTGTTTTTCTTCACTTGTCGGCTCCATGAGCCTTGATTTTGCCGTAAAACTTGCCGGGGCGGCCGTAGACAAGGGACATAAGGTTGATTTCTGGGTCTCAGGCAACGGGACCATGCTGTCAATAAAAGGGCAGCGGGCCTTTAAAGATTACTCTTCTCTTGAAAAACCTCTGAAAGAACTGATGGCCAAAGGGCTTACCGTGACTGCCTGCGAGGCCTGCGCAGAAGCCAGAGGCTATCACAAGGACGGCACAATGGAAGGTTTTAAAAGACACAGCATGGACTGGTACCTTGCAAGCGCCTTTGACGCTGACAGGGTGCTTCATATAGGAGGTGAGTAACAATGGCAACAACGAAACTGGGATTTGTTGTTCAGAGACCGCCGTACAAGACTGAAAATCCGAAACTGGCCCTGACGCATGCAATCGCAAGCCAGTCGGTTGAGGTCTATCTGAAGGACGGCGATTTGGTTACGGCAGACCTTGCCTTCATAGGCGACGGGGTTTTAAATTGCATAAAAAACCAAAAGTCAGCAGAGCATTACAATATTTCAAGCACAGAGTCGCATATTAAAAATTCGCTCCTCCTGGACCTGAACGTCCTTGTATGCAAGGAGGATCTTGCAAGGTTCGGACTGTCTGAGAATGATATTGTTATGGATGCCGAAGAATTCGGAGCTGACATGAAGGTTAAGGTGGTACCTTTTGCTGAGATTAATAAGATGATGGAAGACGTGCACCATCTTCTTTTCTTCTAAAAAAATTATTAAATATAGGAGGTAATGATTAATGGCGGATTTAAAATCAATGACACCGACTGAAACGCTTGATGTGCTTGGCAGGGTATGCCCATACCCGCTTGTGCTGACCAAAAAGACGCTTGAGAAGGCGGCAGCAGGCACTCTTCTTAAGGTGCTTTGCGATGCCCCTGCATCTGCTGAAGACACAATTCCCAAGTACTGCGAAAAACAGGGATTTGAGTTTGAGTTAATCAAACTTGAAGATAAAGGTTACTGGGAAATCTTTATTAAAAAGCCTTAAGGAAAAGTTAAGAAGAATAAAAAAGGCGTCCCGAACATCGGGACGCCTTTTTTTTATATTACATTTCAGTTACAGTGATAGCTTTGTTGGGGCATGCCTCTACGCAGCTTAAGCAGTAAGCGCATTCATCTGACTTGTGCGGTGATGATTTTCCGTCTTCAAGCTTGAAGACTTCCACCGGGCAGATATTTACGCACTCCTCGCACCCGTCGCATTTTTCATTTTCAATTGCAACTACATACATGTTTGTCACCTCCTGTGTTTTTAATTCAAGCCAATCCTGGAAATTTAAGAGGCCTTAAAGCCTGATGAGGATAAGGCAAGAATGTCATTTATCAGCTAAAAACCAATTTTTTAATTATAACTAATTATTTTATTAAAAATCTACATCCGAGAAAGAATTCCTCAAAGCTTGGCTTTGGGGTATAACTTATCGCTTCTCGTTGTCATTCCCGCTTGACGGGAATCCTTTTTGAAGAAAGATTCTGGACAAGCCAGAATGACATAGTGAAAAGTCGTTCACAATCTTAAAATCTCGTCCCGAAATGCCGGACTGCGGGATAGTTTAATTGCCCTAATATTTCTCAGGTATCTATGCCCTGTCAGCGCCTGTTACCCGCAGGGCTGTTTAATGAAGCTCGGGCCAGGAGCTTGTCTCTTCCCTCACTGTAACTGCAATCTTGTAAAGTATTGTAAGTATCAGAAACCCTATGCACCATACCGCAAGGGAGATTAAGGCCTCAGGCAGTGTGGGCCAGTACTCTGTTACTCCTTCAAACGGATTTGGGACAAATCCTCCGATAACCAGTCCGAAGCCCTTGTCAATCCACAAGGATATAAAGACTGATGCACAGGTGAAGGCAAGGATATTCTCATTTTTCCTCATATTCGGATTTATCAGGAGGATAAGAGCCACAACTGCAAGTATAGATGACGCCCACATCAGCGGGACCAGTTTGCCATGCCCTTCAAGACCGGCATAGAGATAGTGGAAGGGATGCATGTGCCCGGGTATATTGCTGTAAAATGCGGTAAAAAACTCAAGCCCGAGCAGAAATACATTGGCAAACATCGCGTACGTGACTATCTTTCCAAGTGCCTGTATCGGTTCTTTGCCCGGGTCAAATTTGCTGACCTTCCTTACAATCAGGCATAAAATAATAAGAAGCGACGGTCCGGAGGCAAATGCCGATGCGAGAAACCGCGCCGCCATGACGGCAGAAAGCCAGAAATGTCTTCCGGGAAGACCTGCATAAAGAAATGCCGTAACCGTATGTATGCTGACGGCCCACGGTATTGACAGATATATCAGGGGTTTTACCCAGGCCGGAGGCGGAACGCCCTTGCGGTCTGCGCCGAGGGTAGTCCATCCGATAATAATGTTAAGAAACAGATAACCGTTTAAAACAGTGGCGTCCCAGAAAAGGATTGAATTGGGAGTGGGGTGCAGTATGACGTTCATAATCCTCATCGGCTGTCCCATGTCCACAAAAATAAACAGCATGCACATTGAAACAGAGGCTACGGCCAGAAATTCCCCGAGTATGACTATCTTTCCGAATTTTTTAAAGTCATGCAGGTAATAAGGTATGACGAGCATAACGGCTGAGGCCGCAACACCGACAAGGAATGTAAACTGGGAGATATAAAAACCCCACGAAACATCCCGGCTCATGCCTGTAATGCCAAGTCCGTAGCTGAACTGGCGAAGGTAGTTGATGACACCTATTCCGATTATTGCAAGTAAAAAGAATATCCAGACCCAGTATTTTTTACTTCCGGTCAGCGCTTTTTCAAGCATTTTCACTACCTCCTATAATGTAATAAACACTGGGCTGCGTTCCGATTTCCGGTTTGCGCCTGATGCTGTAATGTGTGCTTAAGACCTTCCTGACCTCTGAATTGGGGTCAGACAGGTCGCCGAATATCAGCCCGCCGTTAGACTTTTCCACACAGGCCGGCTGAAGACCTTTTGCAAGCCGTTCAAAGCAGAAGGTGCATTTTTCCACAACACCCATGGTCCTTGTGGGATATTCAGGGTTTTCCTCTTTGATAAACGGCATATATTCATTTTCCTGTCCCGGGAAGGTGTGCTCATAGGTGTCAGTCCATATCCACTTAACTTCATCTTTGGGATTGCCTATGTCAGGCACATTATGTATGCTGTGGCAGGCCTGTATCACATTTTTATAGTCTGCCTCTGTCTTGAATTTGCTTATGTCAATAACCATAGCCCATCTGTTTGCCGATAAAGCCTTCTCATCAACCAGCACTTGCGAGGCTCCTGCGCCGGTTTTAAGAAGCTCCTGTACTGCTGTTATGCCTCCGAGCCCAAACAGCGTAGAGGCCCCTGCAAATTTTAAAAATTCTCTCCTATCTATGCTCATGTCTTGTTCTCCTTCGGCGCTATATGGCAGTTCCAGCAGTACGGTTTTACATTTGCGTAGGTGTGGCACTTGTCGCAAAATTCAGCCTTGTTTGAATGACAGTGCATGCAGGTGTTCTGAAGGCTTATGGTGAACTGCTTGCCCTGAGAATTAACATAAATCCTGCTGCCGTCGCGTACGGCAGAGTCTCTCCAGTCATTCAGGAGCTGCATATGGTTGGCCTTCATAAATTCTCTCGGTTCAACGCACTGTTTTTCAGCAAGCTGTTGGATTGCCGGTGTGTCAATGTTTGGCTCCGGCTTGACAGATGTTTTGCCGGAGTTATAAAAGAAAGGAATCGCAGCCAGTCCTACAAAGAGGATGAGTCCGGTGATTATTTTTCTGCCTTTATACATTATTCCTGGCCCTCCATTCCGTTAAGCGGTTCGCCGCGCAGATTGGTCGTACGCTCTTTTTCACCTTTCATGACGAGCGCATTTGCAACGAGCTCGTGAACGCCTGTGCAGCCGGTTCCGGGCACCCAGTAGTCCAGTATTGCCGGAAGCGCCGCCCTGTCAATGGCGCAGATATTGGCTAACATGTTTACGCCGTATTTCTCCACAACGTCTTTTACGGCATTGGCCCTCGGCAGTCCGCCCCTCATCCTGAGTTCCATGTTTTCGCCTGCATTCAGTCCCGAGCCGCTGCCGCAGCAGAAGGTCTTTTCCCTGATAGTATGCTCATCCATCTCGTAGAAATGATTGCACACGTTTTTGATAATGTAACGGGGCTCTTCAAAAATGCCCATGCCCCGCGCGGTGTTGCATGAATCATGGAAGGTTACCTTCAGGTGGTCGTTTCTCTTCGGGTCCAGCTTCAGCTTCCCGTGTTTTATAAGGTCCGCAGTGAATTCTGCAATGTGAACCATTTTGGTGGATTTTGCATTTTCAAATACAGTGCCGGTTACCGGAGACTTAGGCACCAGCAGGAAGTCTGCGGGACCGTTCCACATGTCCATGTATTGATTCAGAACCCTCCACATATGGCCGCATTCTCCGCCCAGAATCCATTTAACGCCAAGTCTCTTTGCCTCTGCGTATATTTTTGAATTCAGCCTCTTTGCAAGCTCATTGGATGTGAAGAAACCGAAGTTTCCGCCTTCTGAGGCATAGGTGCTCCAGGTGTAGTCAAGCCCCAATTCATGGAACAGCATGAGATAACCCATTGCGGTATATGTGCCCGGGTCTGCAAAAAGGTCTCCGGAAGGCGTTACAAAAAGTATTTCAGCGCCTTTTCTGTTGAATGACGGCTTTATTTTTATGCCGGTTATTGTTTCAATATCATCCAGCATGTATTCAAGATTGCCGACAATTGTATGAGGCTCAAGACCTAAGTGGTTGCCCTTCATATAGCAGTTTGCGGCAGGCCCTGAGATCCAGTCTGTATTTAATCCGAGGAGGTTAAGGAGTTCCCTGGCCATCATGGTGATTTCAGCAGTATCAATTCCATAAGGGCAGAAGACGGAACAGCGGCGGCATTCCGTGCACTGAAAGAAATAATACCACCATTCCTTTAGCACTGAATACGTAAGCTTGCGCGCGCCGGCAAGTTTTCCAAGTATTTTTCCCGCAGTTGTAAAATTTCCCCTGTATACGGAGCGGAGCAATTCCGCCCTTAAGACCGGCATATTCTTCGGGTCGCCGGAGCCTATGAAAAAGTGGCATTTATCAGCGCAGGCCCCGCATCTTACGCATATGTCCATAAAGACCTTGAATGAACGGTATTTATCAAGCCGTTCTTTAAGCCCGTTCAGCAGAATTTCCTGCCAGTTCTCGGGCAGTTTCCAGTCCTCATCCGCAGGCGACCACTGCCTCGGATTGGGAAACTCCAAAGTCTCAAGATTTTTGGGCTTTGAGCCGTAACACCACATGCCCTGCTTGAATTCAGCAGGCGTGTCCATCCATCCGGTCTTAGGCGGAGTATAATCTACTTTAGACAGTTCATCCGGTTTGGGCGTTTTTGACATAATTACTCCTTCTCCACAGGGATTCCAGCCGACTTCATTTTTTCCCTGAAATCGTTTTCATATTCTTCATAAGTATGAACATGGACAGGATAATTCCACGGATTTATGTGCCGCTCCATACGGCTGTTATTAGGCATATTTCTGGTCGGGCTTAATAATACTCCGCCCAGATGCATAATCTTGCTGAACGGTATGTAAGCAAGCAGTGCGCTTACAAGGAACAGATGTATGTAAAAAACGACGCTGATTCCTTCGGGGATTACTGCATTAAAACTGACTAATCCCAGTGTCAGAGCCTTTACGCCTACTATATCCACCTTTGTAAAATACCGCATAATGATGCCGCTTAGGGCTATGCTTAATATTAAAAACAGCGGGAAATAATCCGCCGCAAGCGAAATGTAGCGGACCTCAGGGATTAAAACCCTCCTCAGGAAAAGATATGTAACCGCAAGCAGGAGAACTACGCCGCTTAATAAAAGCCCGGGCGCGCCTATCTGCAAAAATCCGTCAAGAACTTCCAGGCTGCTCAGGCATGCAGGCACAGGCTCAGTAAATAATCTCAGGTGTCTGATGAGGACCACTAAAAAGGACCAGTGGAATGCCAGTCCGCCGAGCCAGAGCCACCTTGTGGAGCCGTAGGCTACCTTGGGACCATTTCTTAATTCAAATGCCGTATTGCTGAACAGCGAACGAAACAAAAGGACCTCAAGAAGCATTCTTCCGATGACTCCTGAGGTTGTTGACGGGTTGTCAAGTTTGGACTGTTTAATCCACGGCAAAGACTTCTGCTGACCGCAGGTTGTCGGGATGCAGAATGGAACCGGCGAGCGCCCCCACTTCAAAACCCGTGAGATTACGCCGATGAGGAATATGGCCATAGCCGCATAAGGCACAGCTATTCCAAAGAGGGAATGAAGGTTTGCCGTTTTGACTCCCAGCAAAGCAATCAGAATGAGGGCTATTACGGCAATAAGGGAAAGAATGGCATTCATCTTGATACCTCTTTTCTTTCAAATTCTATTGTTTCATTATGGATGTCTTTATGGACGCATTCCTGCTTATATACTTCATCCGCCTTCTGCAGTCTCCTGAAGGTCCAGCCTTGCAGTTCATTGACCTTGAGCTGATAAATTTTTTCCCTGCATTTCATGTAGTTGTCAAAGGCAAGCAGGGAGATGTCGTCTACTTTATTTTCAAATATCAGCAATTCATCAGAAAGCCTGCGCTCAGCGATTTCATTTATAAACGTTTCCCTGATGATTTTTTTCAGATGGAGGATAAAACCAATGGCTTGTGAGGGGGTAAAGTCCTGAATGGCCCTGATTCTGACGATATTGTCAAGGTGCAGGGAAAGATTTTCGCTCCACGCCGCGCGGAGGAGTTCTTCAAATAGATGCTCCATCCCCTGATATATTACAGCCCCTACCGGATTATGAAAGGGATTCTGCTGCCCTTTTAAAAAACGTGAGGTATCAGGCGGATAAGTTTCAACTATCGCATCAAACCATTGACTGACAATAGCAGATTTATTTTCTGACAGAAGATTATACAACTCCATAGTTAAGCCGTATAAACCGCTCCTCTATAAAATTTGAACTTAATTACTAAGTTTCTCAATTCTGTCATTCTGGCTTGTCCAGAATCATTTTGTTATTCTCAAAAAGCGGAAAGATTCCCGACAAGCGGGAATGACAACAAAATAACCGCTATCTTAAATAGCTTTTTTTATACGCAGCCGGTCGGCTTTGGAAGCCCTGCATATCTGCACGCCTGCTTTGCAGGTCCTGCCGGATAAAGCTCATACAGATACTTGGTATTGCCTTTTTCAGGACCGAGAGACTTGCCTATTTCCTTGACAAGAATCTTGATCATCGGCGCTATTTGGTATTTCTGGAAATAATCCCTCAGAAACCTGATAACATCCCAGTGCGCCTGAGTCAGATCAAGCCCGTCAAGCTTTGCCATGTGGCCTGCAAGCCCTTCGTTCCAGTTCTGCCAGTCTGAAAGATAACCTTCCTCATCAACATCGTAACTCTTTCCTTCAAATTCTAATGTTGCCATTTTAAACGTCCTCCTTTTATGTTGTCCTGTTTTTTATTTGTCTTAGCCTGTGTATTTTTGAAAAAGAAGCTGTACACAGAAACCAAAAGGTCTTAAATTCGTGGTAATAACCCTCAAAGAAGGAACCACAGACCTAACACTTTAATATAACAGTCCATAAACGGTCAAATTAAAAAATTTTATAAAAGTATTTAGGAAAAAACACTTAATATTTAGTGTTTTTTTGCCTTTGCAAGCTGTATCCGTATCTTTCTGCCGTGGATAACGGCATTATCAACGGAATCAATCACTTTTGCAGCAAGGTTTTGAGGCACTTCCACAAAAGTGAATTTGTCAAAAATAGCGATGTTCCCGATTTTTTCCCCCGGGATGCCTGCGGCAGACGCAATAGACCTGACAATGTCGCCGACCTTTACCCTGTCCTTTCTTCCGATAGTCATGAACAGCCTTGCGTAATTATTTTTTGAGGATAAATCAGGCATGCCGATTTCCTCTATCTCCTCATCTTCAATATCTGAAAAAATGAGGCTCAGGGCCGATGCGGCTATATCGCGGAGCGGATATTTTTTGGACAGCTCATCTGTCAAATCCATAAATCCCAAGTGTTTTGCATTTTCAATTACATTGTCAATCTCATTGATTACCTCCTGCTCGCGCGCCTTTTTGACATCGGCGATTGTGGGCAGTTTAGCCTTTTTAATCTTTGTTTTTGCGGAAAGCTCTATGAGCCTTAACTGCCTTAGCTCCCTCGGCGTGACGAATGTGATTGCAATGCCCGGTTTGCCCATCCTTCCGGTGCGTCCTATGCGGTGAATGTAACTGTCCGGGTTTTGCGGTATGCTGTAATTGATTACATGCGAAACGTCGGGTATGTCCAGCCCCCTTGCGGCCACGTCTGTGGCAACGAGCACGTCAATATCGCCTTTTTTGAATTTATACATCATCTCATCCCTGTGAGACTGGGTAAAATCCCCGTGTATCGCGCCTGCGGAATATCCCATCTGCTGGAGCTTTCCCGATACCTCGTCCACTTCATTTTTGGTATGGCAGAAGACGAGCGTAAGAGAGGGTTCTTCAACATCAAGCAGTCTTGTGAGCGCCGTTATCTTGTTATCGTGCCTGACTTCATAAAACACCTGATTAATTTTTGTAACAATCATGCTTTTTGCGTCTACGGCGACCTTTTTCGGATTCCGCATGTATCTGGCGGCTATATTTACAATCTCCTTAGGCATGGTCGCTGAAAAAAGCATTGTCTGTCTCTCTGAGGGGATTTCCTTCAAAATGCTCTTAATATCCTCAATAAAGCCCATGTTGAGCATTTCATCCGCCTCATCAAGGACTAAAAAGCTGATATTTTTAAGGCTGAGCGTTTTTCTCTGCATGTGGTCTATCACGCGTCCGGGCGTGCCGACGACAATATCAACACCTTTTTTAAGCGAGCGTATCTGCCTGTCAATGGATTGTCCTCCGTAAATGGGGACTGTTACTATGCCCTTGTTTTTGCCGAGCCTGTTTAGCTCCTGCGCCACCTGCACTGCGAGCTCGCGCGTAGGCGCAAGGATAATTGCATACGGGGTTTTCCCCCTTTTGCCTTTTTCAATGAGGGGGATGCCGAATGCAGCAGTCTTTCCTGTGCCGGTCTGGGCCTGTCCGATTATGTCAAGCCCCTCCATGGCAGGGGGAATTGCGATTTCCTGTATCGGTGTAGGCTGTTCAAAGCCCATCTCAGCGACGGCGCTAAGCACTTCGTCCGAGAGATTAAAATTGTAAAATCTTTTGTACATAGCACTCCTTCATTGCTGTCATTCCGCACTTGATGCGGAATCCAGAGTTTTAAAGAAACAAGGTCTGGATTCCTGCTTCCGCAGGAATGACAATAAACAAATTAAGTTGTTTGATACCCTGCAAATTATTGCAAGGTTTTTATTAATTTCTGAAATAGCAAATAAAAAAGCCGCAAAGTCAAAAGCTTTGGCGGCTTGTTATTCGTCAAAAACTTCAGAAAGCTGTGTAAGTATGGCATAGACGAGGGGGGGAAAGCAAGCACGGCAGACAATTGTCTGCCGTGAAGATTATTCTTATTCCATGTTCAAAAGATACTTTGCGGCGACAGCCTGAAGTGTGCAGGAGGCTTGCTGTCCCTTGCTGATCTGCCGGAGCGCGTCTAAATCCGATTCCCATGCCAGATTACCGGGCGCAAGCAGGCATACACTGCCGGGCTCAAATGTCTTGAGGACCTTGTCGTCTTTAAAATAAAAAAATTCCTCGCTCTGCCGTGTTGCGTATATGCGCATGGAGGCCGGGATATCGTTGGGTTTGAACCAGAGCTTAATCTCGCGCTCAGCCTCTTCGGTTGTCGCAGAGGCATGAATCAGATTGTCCATGCGTTCGCCGATTTTTTCTCTTTTGTCATTCATGAGCGGCACGACAGTTCCGAGCGAGCGGATACAGCCGGGTTTCTGCTCCCGCGCGAGATGCGGATTTGTGGGCCCTGCAATATCGCGTATCTTCCCCACTGCGTTTAGTCCCTGATAGACGATTGCAATAACCCTCTGCCGTTCAGGCTTGCCGGGATAATGAAGCTTCCCCATGATATATTCAATGAGCGAAGGAAAGAACAACTTACCGCGGTGCTCTGCATAATGTTCCTCGGCAAGCATCTTTGAAACGTGGACTATCTTGGTGCCGGAAAAGCATAAGCCTGAATGGAATTCAGAAAGCTGTGAAAGCACATATCCGGTCAATGAATTCTTCAAAGCATCCGGTTTAATCAGTACAAGTGTTTGTTCAAGTTCTTTGTTTTGCATTTTTTCTCCTTCTATTCTCTATGTTTGTATTTATTGTCCAATGCACAAGATGTTCTCCTTGAGCGGATTTTTTCGCTGAAAGCGAAAACCTCGGAGTTCCGAAATTTCGGAACGAGAATGAGTGAAAGGAGAATTTTTTGTGCAAATTAGGACAATAACCTCTAAATTCCTATCTTATTTATTAGCTCCCTCACTGCCTCTGCTGACTTCATGAATCCCTGTCTTTCATCATCAGACAGTTCAATTTCTATAATTTCCCCGGCGCCCTTTGAAGACAGCCTTACAGGCACGCCAGTATAAACCCCTTTTACTCCGTATTCGCCGTTCAGATACACCGAGCATGGAAGTATATCATTTTTCAGTCCGAATATTGTTTCTATCATCTCAACAACAGAGGCGGCAGGGGCGTAGTATGCACTGCCTGTCTTTAAAAGCCCGACAATCTCAGCGCCTCCGTTTTTTGTCCGCTCAATTATTTTTTTAATTTTATCTGCCGGCAAAATGTCTTTAATTTTTTTATTGCCGGCAGTCGTTGTTTCAAGCAGAGGCACCATGAGGTCGCCATGTCCGCCTAAGACCATTGCACCGACATCTTTGGGAGGCATGTTCACCTCAAACGCAATAAAAGTCCGCATCCGTGCGGAATCCAGCACGCCTCCCATGCCGATAACCTTTTGAAAAGGAAAATTCGTGACTTTTTGCGTAAGCTGTGCCATTACGTCCATGGGGTTTGTGACAACGATGATGATTGAATTGGGAGAAGTTTTTGCGATATTTTCCGCAACGCCTTTTACAATGTCTGCATTGGCTTTAAGCAGGTCGTCCCTGCTCATGCCAGGTTTCCTCGCAAGCCCTGCGGTTATTACGACAATATCAGAGCCGGCAGTATCAGCGTAATTATTTGTGCCTGTGACTATTGAGGAAGAATGCCACAGCGGGCAGGCCTCCTGAATGTCAAGCGCCTTGCCCTGCGGTATGCCCTCAACAACGTCAATAAGCACAACGTCTGCAAGGTTTTTCTCTCCAATAAGCTGTGCGGTCGTTGCGCCGACATTGCCTGAGCCCACAACAGTGATTTTTTTATTCAAGACTACCCTCCAGAATTATTGTAGATAAGAATTATAGCCTAAGGGAGAAATTATTAACAAGGGGGGTTTTTGGGGAAACTCATACCTTTGAAAAGGTACTGTTAAGAAGCCGGAGAAACCCGCTCTATAAAACTTATGGAATTCAATGCAGAACAAGGATATAATAATACAAGGATAGAATATGAGCAATAGAATCACAAAAGAAGAAGCCCTGAAGTTCAAAAAGCGCTGGGAAATGGTTAATGAGGCTGAACGGCAGGAATTGCGTAAAACCACTGCCAAACAAAAGCTGCAACAATTGGCTGTTCTTATGGGTTGGGTAGATGATTTCAGGTGGGGTGGCGCCTTAAAGGCAGAAGAAATAGAAGTAAGGGAAGTATGGATAAAGCTTAAAAGGCTATGTCATGTCTGAAAAAGAACAGGTGCAATTGCCTTTTGCCGTCTTGCGGGATTTTGTCAACTGGCTAAAGGAGGCAGGTGTTCTTGGCATTGTGACAGGCGGCGTGGCAGCCTCTATTATTGGCCGTCCGAGGGTAACTCGTGATGTTGATAGTGTTGTAATTATTGATGCGGATTTTTTAAACGAATTTGTCAATAGCGGCATGAAGCATGGTTTTATCCCCCGCATTGAAGATGTTTTAGCATTTGCCATAAAGGCACGGGTACTGCTTATGAAGCATAAGCCTACCGGCATAGACGTAGATATTTCATTAGGCGCTTTGCCCTTTGAATATGAAAGCATTGATAGAACAGTATGGATGGATGTGGGAGGATTCTCCATTCCGCTTCCTACGCCGGAAGACCTTATCATCATGAAGGCAGTTGCGCACAGGCCGAGAGATTTAGCAGATATAGAATCAGTCCTTGATGCCAATCCGGGGCTGGATTTACAGCGAATCCGGTCGTGGGTAAATGAATTTTCCTCTGTTTTGGAAATGCCGGAGATATCAGACGATCTGGAAAAAATTTTAAGCCGATACCCTTGAAAGCGTCCTGTTCAGAAGCCGGAGGGCTTTTTTTGATAAAAAGGTGAACCTTAAATCTTTTCTATATCATAGATAAGCCTCTTTGTAGCTGATAAAAATATAGCCTGCTTCTGTTTTGCTAAAGCTTCACTAAAAGGAAGATTATACTTTTGAAAATGTTCTATTCAAAATATCCCAAAGCCTTATATGTATTGAACCTTTTTTTATACATCCGTAATAGCACGGGTATATTTACATCAACGTAATCATAAATCCTGATTTCTGTCTTTTTAGGATGTAAGCGATGCAGTCTGCCGGCATACTGAATTATTTTGCCTTTAAAAGAAAACGGCATAACAAGGAAGAGTGTATCAAGTCTTGGATCATCAAAGCCTTCACCGATATATTGACCTGTTGCAAGGATTAATCGTTCTTCCGTATCAGGAATCTCAGCAAGCTTGGCAATCATTTCTTTTCTGATACCGGCCTTCATCCCACCGTGGAGAACAATAATATGTTTGACAAATTTTTCAAGTTTTTTTTTGAGTATCTCAAGATGTTCCGTTCTTTCTGTCAACACGATAGGTGAACGTTTTTCTTCCAGTGCTTCTATAACGTCGTTAAATATCATCTGGTTCCTTTTTTCGTCAGTAATTAATGATGGCCAGAGATTATGTATATTATCTTTGTCAGACCATGAACATAAAAAATCTGTAGCTCTTGTCATTAATTTATGGTTTAATGACGACTTTGTGTTTTTCTGCGCGGTAATTTTATAGCGTACAGTACCACACTGCATTATAATAATTGGCTGATGCCCATCTCGTCTGTAAGGAGTCGCCGTCAAACCGGTAACATATCTGGCATTGGCTTCCATCATAACCCGTTCAAAAGAAAAGGCTGAAATATGGTGACATTCATCAATAATTATCTGTCCATAGTTTTTAATCCTGCTGTCCACGCCATCTTGTTTGCCTAAGCTTTGAAGCATTGCAACATCAACAATGTTAGTTGATTTATCTTTTCCCCCGCCAATTTGACCTATTTGGGCTATTGGCAAACGAAGAAAAGAGGCTATCTGTGCACGCCACTGCTCAAGAAGTGGTTTTCGATGGACAAGGATAAGGGTATTTACTTTCCTTGCTGCTATCAACCGTATAGCAACAACTGTCTTACCAATGCCGGGTGGAGCTACAAATATACCGGCTTCATATTCAAGTAATTTTTTATATACCTTGTCCTGATTTTCGTTAAGCTCACCATAGAAATTGAATTCAGCTTTATTTCCGTCAAAACGCTTGTCTTGGACATTGAGAGAAATATTATTAACAGAACAAAGTTCTGCAAAATCTTCGAGACATCCACGGGGAATAGTCATATAATCACCAATAATTTCTGCGCAACAGATTACCCGCGGAGTTAACGCGGTAGATAGTCTCATGCTTTGTTTTTTATAAAATTCAGGATTTTGAAAGGCAGCAAGGCGTTTCACCTTATTAAGCAACTGGGAAGGCAGACCGTCTTTTTTAATGTAAATCCTGTTTGCCAGTACTATATGTATCTCTAAAGGCAGTTTGCACGTGAGCTTTTCAAATTTCTGATTATTAGATAAAGACTTTTCCCATGGTTTAACATCTTCATCGGTCTGGCCAATACTTATTCCCATAATGTCTTTTGTTTTAATAGCTTCTTTTACAAAAGAATGAACTTCATCAAAAGACCTCTTTCTCACATTTAATAGATATGCCCATTGGTCAGGAAATGGAATTAGATTTTCATCTAAAAAGACGCTGTTACCTTTTCCCATCGGGATTTTCTGAAGTGGAAGAGCAATAAGATTCCCAAAACCTCCTTTTGGCATAGTATCCTGATTAGGAAATAGACGGTCATAACTTTTCATATCGAGTTCATGTCTATTAGCCATTGTTTCAGTTATCAAAAAACTTCCCATTTGTCTTACAAGGACAGCGGGTATCGGTTCTGAAAAGAAAATCCATATGTGTCCACCATTTCCTGATTGGGAACGTTCAAGTGATGCCGGAATATTTTTCTGTTTGCAGGTATTTAAAAATGCTTTTACATCATCTTGCCAGCATTGTTTATCAAAGTCAATGGCAAGAAAATAGCAGGTCTCGCCTTGGAGCATTGGATAGATGCCAATTGTAATATTCCCATCTAAATGCCTGCATATTACATCATCGGTTAAGCAGCGAAAAAGAGCAATCTTTTTATTCAGCGGAGTCTGAGTATCTACGAATGATATTGTGGAGGGAGGGTTTAAAGAAGAACTTTCAAGTTCTGAAAATCTATGTTGTAGCTTTTTAAGGTCATCAATCAACAGCTCTCGTTCAGCATCTATTTCCTGTAGGCGTGATTCAAGGGCAGTAATAATCTTGATTAAATTATTTTTATCTTCAGACATTCAGAGAAATAATACAATGTTTATTTGGCATTGGCAATAGGCAGGTAAGTATCTTCAGAGCATAAGTATTATTTGATTTGAACTTATATTATGTGTTAACATTTTATATGGAAGCTATTACGGAAAAAACAACAAAGATTCTTGGTCTTTTAATCCCTGAGGGAAACCTTGACTATAAGGTTAGAAAGATTCTTAAAGAAGACCTCAAGAGAAAGCTCACGGAATTTCAGCTTATTGACAACCGTTTCCAAAAAAAATATGGGATGAGTTTTGACGAATTTGAGAAAAGAAATATTATTAAAGAAAAAAACTTTTCTTTTGAAGTTGAAAGTGATTATCATGAATGGGACGCAGCTATAGATGCCATAAAAGCTTTAAAGGATAAAACAAAAGACCTCTCCAATGAATGACAGATATAGATGATGTTGAGAAACAGGTTTACGAGATTGCCTCTAAATTTGTCTTTATTGAAAAAGCAGAAACACTGTTAAAAACGCCACATACCATCAAGATTAAACTTTCTGTTACACCAACCTGTTTTATTCAGATATACAAGAATATTCAGAAGAACGTCAAAAACTATGCTGTTGTATCCGGCAATCAAAGACTATTTGGTAGAGATTGTGATGGTGGAATGTGGCATATGCATTTAATGGAAGCTCCAGATAGTCATGATTTTTCCGAAAACGGTGCAAGAGAAGTATCTCTTGAAGATTTTCTTTATGAAGTTAGTGAGAAATTAGTTTTTCTTGGAATATTATAAACTTTTATCTCCATCTGCTATCTTTCCAAATCTTCTCAATGCCAGAGATAAGCCCCTTTGTAGCTGACTGAATATTGCCTATTTTTTAATAAATGGGAATTATACCTTTGAGAAGGTTCTATTCAGAAGCCGGAGGGCTTTCTTGATGAGCCGGAGGTCTTGAGGGGAGAACTTTGCCAAGGGGTTATTTTCTTTTACGGAAACCTTTTGCACTGAAATCTTTTCTTTTGAAAATAAATCGCCTATTTTTACCCCGAGCGCACCGGAAATTTTCACGATAGAATCAAGACTTACGTTTACATGCCCTCTTTCAAGTTCGCCTATAAACTTATAATTTAATTCAGCCTTTTCGCCTAATTCTTCCTGTGTAATCCCTGCAGATTTCCTTAATTCCCTTATCCGGCTGCCAAATTTCTTTCTTATATCGCCTGCCGCCTCTTTCATAGAGAGATTATATGTTCTTTTCAATACTCAATAAACCATGTATATACATCCTATTATTCTTTTGACAAATACCATGTATATATGGTAAAAATAATTAACAACATAGGGTTGGAATAGTCAAAATATCTACACACTGAAACTTGCTGCAATAAGGTAAGAATAACAATGGGGTGAATAATCTCTACAATCAGCCTTACACAGAGTTAAGACGTATTCATTAATTTTGAATTACAAAGGGCACCGC
>JACQZD010000090.1 GCA_016207865.1 Nitrospirota bacterium | reverse complement strand
GGAAACGGTTTTCGAGACCGCCGCATTCAACCGCTCTGCCATCCGTCCAAAAAACAACAGCCGTCAGCGGTTAGCAAATTGTGATTAGTTTACACCAAGACAGTGTCTTTAATAAATACGGACTGCGATACGGACTGCGATAATATCTATCTGCGTTTTTGAAAAAAATCCCTGAGCAATGCGGCGCATTCATCCGCCAAAACACCGGAGACAACTTCAACCTGATGATTCAGCCTTTTGTCTGAAAGTATCCGGTAAAGGCTGTGGACTGCACCGCCTTTTTCGTCTGTGCACCCGTAAACAACCCTGCCGAGCCTTGCATTGACCATGGCCCCTGCGCACATAACGCAGGGCTCTTTGGTTACATAGAGGACTGCATCTGTCAAACGCCAGCTTTTAAGCCGGGAAGCCCCATCCCTGAGCGCTGTCAGTTCTGCATGCGCTGAAGGGTCGTTTTCTGTCTCCCGCATATTGCAAGCCGATGTTACGACAATGTTATTTTTTACAAGAACCGCACCGACCGGGACCTCGTCCCTGAGAAATGCCTTCTGCGCCTCTGTAAGCGCAAGACGCATAAACCGCTCATCAGGATTTTTTTCAGGGAAACAGACAGGACAGTATTCCTCTCAGTAATCAAGGCTGCAGATATGACTGCATTCAGGACAGCATATACAGTCTTTTACAGGTCTTTCGCATACGACGCAATTTTCAGTCTGCATAAATTACTACAGCGCGCCCAGAGGGAGTCGAACCCCCGACCTTCGGATTCGTAGTCCGTCGCTCTATCCATCTGAGCTATGGGCGCTTTAAAAATAGTTCACAGCGGACAGTTGACAGTTTTATCCCACTGTCAACTGTCAACCGTTAACTCCCTTGCTACTTTTTTACCCCTTCTTTAAGGGTGATGCCAAACCGGTCATGCTGGAAAGGATGTATGTTTGGAAATTTTGCATAAAGCCATCCGCCTTCACCTGAGCCCGGGAATATCTGTTTGCCGCTCTCAAAAACTGATATTCCGGCAGCCGGATTGTTGGCATTATTGGACGCTGAGGTAATAACATTGCCGTTCATCTTAAAATCCGGCAGAAAGTCGCTTACCTTAACTGTCAGGTTTGAATCAGGAATCTTCAATTCACTGCTAAGACCAACCGTGAACTCCTGTGTCTTCTTTGTTTTTTTATCGTCTATAATCAGCTTAACTGCAGACCACTTGCCTTTTACATCAGGCGGTACAGATACTGTGAGCGGGCCGATTGAGCCTGTAGGTCCATGTCCGGGCGGCAAAGCCGGCGCGCCTGCCTGGCCTTCCTGTGAAAAGGTTTTTGGGACAGGCTGTTCTTCCTTTTTCTTACATGCAACGACTGACAGCAGGATCATTCCTGCAACTGCTGAAACTGCCAAGAACTTCTTCATCTTAAATCCTCCTTTTTTTAGTTTCCAGTTAAAAGTTATTTATATTAAAGTTTATGGGTTATATGACTCATAACTCATAACTTATTAACTGCTTTTTGCTGGCGGAGAGGCAGGGATTCGAACCCTGGGTGGGGTGTTAGCCCCACAACCGCTTAGCAGGCGGCTGCCTTCGACCTCTCGGCCACCTCTCCTTAGTGAATAGTAAACAGTATAAAGAAAGTGGCATGAGAAAAGGGTCAAGGGCCTCTTTTCTGCTATTTGATTATCCTTGCCCCTTAACCATTTTGCTATTACTCACTAAATACTGCCTTTAATATTAACAAATAAGTGATTTTTTTGTAAATACTTATTGAAAAAGGATAGTGGAAGGCTTTTAAGGCTGATGCAGTTTTATAAAAATGCGGGCTTCATACGCTTGCCGTCTGAATCTTAAAATGCAGTCAGACGGCATTATGCCAAAGTATATTACTGCGCTTGACAGCGGGGTTTAGCTTACATGTTTGCAAGCCTTTTAATTGTTGCCTTCAGTTCATTAAGGTCTGATGACTTTACCAGATAAGCCTCAGAAGCCCATACGGAAAAATTGTCTTTATAGTCGTAAGCCGTTGACATAATGATTGGAACCTTTGGCCGCTGCTCTTTCATCATCCTTAGCAGACTAATGCCGTCTATATCAGGCATAAGAATATCCAGTGTTACAATATCAGGTTTTTCCTGATCAAATAATGCCAGCGCTTCTTTTCCTGTACCGGCAACAACTACCTCGTAGCCTTCCTCTTCCAGCTCCTCTTTATAGAGCAGTTGTATATGCTGATCGTCGTCTACAATAAGTATCTTCATGTCTACCCTCCTTATTTTAAGATAATATGTTTAAAAAGTAAATGATTCATATCCGCCTCTATCTTTAATTCTCGTCCAGCGGCAGATAAATTCTGAAAGTCGTGCCTCCCGTACCGCTTAATACGCCTTTCTCGTCAATATCCCTTTCACCGCCCCATATGCTTTCTACCGTTATCCTGCCGCTATGCTCCTCAATAATCCTGTGTGTAATGGCAAGCCCCAAACCTGTTCCATGGGGCCTTGTGGTAAAAAACGGGTTGAAAATATTCTTGAGGTCATCCTGCTTAATGCCGCAGCCTGTATCCGCGACCTCAATAACCGCCTCTTTGCCTTCCTGTTTTGTTTTTACAGTAACCACGCCATGGTCGGTTGCCTGATTGGCGTTTGCAATAACATTTAATATTGCCTCCTTAATCCTCTGCGGGTCTATGGTTGCTATTATCGGTGCGGGCAGGAGGTCTTTAACGAGGACATTCCCTCTTTCCAGCGTCTCATGGGTGATGAAATTTATTGTGCTGTCAACAATCTCGTTTATATTTATCTTCTTTTTTGTTATTTTCGTGGCCCTTACAAAACCCAAGATATCTTTTAATATATCTTCAAGCCTGCTGACTTCATCAACGATAATATTTGCATAGTCGCGGAGGTTGCCGCTCAACTTTTTCTCAAGCCTGCGCGCAAAGCCGCCGACAGAGACAAGCGGATTTCTTATTTCATGCGCCACCCTCGCAGCCATTTCACCGAGCGCAGCCATTCTTTCAGCGGCGACAACCCTGTTCTTTAGGGCGTGCATCTCTGTTATGTCGCGTGAGATATGAACGGTCCCCGCAAGATTGCCCGCCGAATCAAAAATCGGGGAGCTTGATACAACAAAAGTGCCGCCGAGATGAGGGTCTTCTATTTCTCCGACATATGCCTTTTTCGTGCTGATTGTCTGATGATGCGGGCACTGGTCCCACGGCTCGCTTCTGCCATGAAATATTTCATAACTATGTGGCTTGTAAAGCCCATCAGAAAATGCAGGTCCTCGTCCTTTATAGCCCTTTTGGTGAAAAGGTTATCAACCCAGATAAGCCCTATGGCCTTATTTCTTGTAATGAGCGGGATGACTCCGAATGCCTCTGTCCCGAGTTCCTGAATTAAAACAGGCTCTGCAAGAGGGTTTTCCGAGGCGCCTGTAACATTAATAGGGGACATCTCTTTAATGCATTTTGAAAGTATGCCCTCGGTGTTAAGGTCTATAACCAGGTGCTTGCTTACCTCGTTAAGATAGGTGTCTGTCCTGAATACCCCTCCTTCAATTTCCTCTATCATGGTCTCAAGACTTTTCCCTTCAAGCGAACCCCATATATGCCCTGCATCCTCATAGCTTGCAGGCCCAACGCCGATCTCTCCTTTAAGAACATTTTTAGACTCATCCACAAGGAAAAGAACCGCCCTGTTAAAACCAAGACCGTCGCTCATCGTGACAACGGTAAGCACCATCCTTAAAAGGGCATTAAGTTCAAGGGTGCTTCTGACAACCGAATTTATAAAAAACAATTTAGACAATTCCTGATTTTTTCTTATAAGCTGATTTTCAACCCTCTTTTTTTCGGAAATGTCCCTGGAGATTCCGGTTATGCCTGTGACATTGCCTGCGGAGTCAAGTATCGGGGACAGCGTCAGGCTCACCTCTATCTGTTTTCCGTCTTTTGTCTGCCTCAGCGCCTCTATGTTTCTTATCGTTTCTTTCTGTTTTATTTTTATCAGCGCCTGTTTTTCCTCTTCTATCAGGTGCTTCGGAACCATGGGAAGAAATTTCCCCAAAACCTCATCCTCGGTATAGCCGTAAATTTTTTCAGCTCCCATATTCCATGAGGTAATAAGCCCGTCTATATCAGAGGTGATGATTGCATCGGCGGAGTTGTCTATAATGCTTTCAAGGTAGTCTTTGGTCTGTATGACCTCCCAGTAAAGCGAAAGTATTTTTTTCTCTTTTTCAGTTTCAGTTTTGTAAAGGCGCGCATTTTCAATTGCAACGGACGATACCGACGCAAAGGTGACAAGCAGTTCAAGGTCGTCATGGGAAAAGGTCGTAACCCCATGCTCATCTTTTTTATCATAAAGCCCCAGAGTCCCTATCAGGCGTTCGCCCGCCTTAAGCGGCACGCATAGCACGGATGTCGCTTCAATCCCCGGGATGCGCAGATTCTCCGGCATGGTTGAAACATTATCCACCAGCAGCGGGTCACCGGTCTGAGCCACCCATCCGGCAATTCNNNAATTCCATTTCCGAGCTTAAGGCTCATGGCCTGCTCAATCTCCTTAGGCAGACCGTAAGACGCCTTTATCCGGACCTCTCCATCCTCTATAAGCCTGAGTATGCAGCCCCGTGCGTTAAAAAGTTTTGATACCTCCTCGCATATATACGGAAGGAGCGTATTTAGATGTAAAATAGAAGCTACTGCCTTGCCGAGTTCGTGAATTGTCTGTAATTCATGAAGACGAACGGTAGAGTCTTTATAAAGTTCTGCATTTCTTAGGGCAGAACTTATATTGTGGGAGATTATCGTGAGCATGCTGATTTCTTCCGGAGTGTAGACATAAGTCTTCTGTGTCTGAAGCGTTATAACCCCCATCGCCTTTTCATTCCTTAAAATCGGGATTGCAAGCATTGAAAGAAAATCGCTGGCTCCTGTTATCGGAATATCCTTAAACCGCGGCTCGTTTCTTAGGTCTTCAACAGCCAGAGGCTGAAGTTCTTTGGCTGTCCAGCCGACTATTCCCTCTCCGATCGGCATGCAGGCTATGCCCGCTGACTCCTCATTAAGACCTTTTGTGGCTTCAAGACATATGACATTCTTTTCACGCTGCACCAAATAGATGGAGCAGACGTCTTTTTTTAAACTCTTTGCGACAAGCTGCGTAATCCTGTTGAGAATGTCCTTCAGGTCCAGCGTTGAGTTGACGATGCATGCGACATTAGTCAGGATCTCCGCTTCCAGCAGTTTGTATTCCTGTTTTTTATTTTCAATAGACTCAACCATTTAATTAATTGCTGTCTCTAAGCATCTTTTTGTAAAGAGAGAGATAATCTTTTGCCGATTTCCTCCATGAAAAATCCTGTGACATGGCGTTTTTTCTGAGTTTCAGCCTGTGTTTTTTGTCACTGAACAGACTGCATGCAGTCCTGACTGTGTCCGGCAATTCCGCCCGTTGCTCTTCCGATAGGGATTGCGCCGTACCGCTGTGCTATCAACTGCCCCAGTCCGCAGGGCTCATATTTTGACGGCATCAGGAAAAAATCAGAACCCGCATAAATGTTATGTGCAAGTCTGTCGTCAAAACCAATGGTAACGGAGATTTTCCCCTGATATTTTTTCCTGAGGTCAAGGAATATTTTATGGAATGACTCGTCCCCCTTTCCGAGGATTATCACCTGAGCGCCCAACCCGGTAATTCCCTCCATTGCATCTGCAACAAGGTCCAGCCCTTTCTGTGCCGAGAGCCGTGTGACCATACCGATAAGAGGGACCTCCTTCTGCGGAAGACCGCAGGTTTTTTGCAGTGATTTTTTGCAGGCAGCCTTTCCTGATAATTTTCCCCGGCTGTAATTAACCGGAATAAGGCTGTCATTTTCAGGATCCCACTCATTGTAGTCAATGCCGTTAATAATGCCGCAGAGGTCTTTGCTCCTTTTGGCAAGCACTCCTTCAAGGCCGAAACCATACTCTATGGTGAGGATTTCCCTTGTGTAATTACCGCTTACCGTGCTTACGGCGTCTGCAAATACAATACCGCCTTTAAGAAAATTTATCTTGCCGTAAAACTCCAAGGCCTCCATATTGAACATCTCCCACCCGAGATCTGTCAGAGGCAGGTCCTTGGAAGAGAATAATCCCTGATAACCAAGATTGTGGATAGTCATTAAAGTTGCGGTTTTTGGAAATTCATTTTTGCATATTGTCTTAATGTAGACCGGAATTAATCCCGTCTGCCAGTCATTGCAGTGGATGACATTAATATTCAATCCTAACGCCTTTACCGCCTCAAGCACCCCGCGGCAGTAAAATGTAAACCGCCCGGCATTGTCAGGGAAGTCGCCTTCAGGCGTTCCGTATAAATCTTCCCTGCCGTAAAATTTGTCATTTTCTATAAAATATGCCCTGCCTCCTTCAGTCGTAGTTCCTTTCCAGAGGATTCCTTTTTCAATATTGCCGCCCACGGGAACGGTTATTTCCCTGCCTGCAGGCTTAATGCTAAACTTACCGGCATTTCTTTTAATCTTCCGGTAAAGCGGCAGTATCACGGCTGCATCTTCCCCCAGGCGCGCATATTCATTAAGAAGCGCTCCGGCAACATCCGCAAGCCCGCCTGTTTTTATAAAAGGCAGCGCCTCAGAGGATGCAATAAGTATTTTCAAAATGGCCCCCGCATTTTTTACCCATCACTGATTACGGATTACAGATTACTCATCACGCATTACGGTTTTTTTTATATCTTCGCTTCTCTCATAAATTTTGCCGCCTCTTCCGGAGGCGTTGGATTTATGTAAAAACCTGAGCCCCATTCAAAGCCTGCAATCTTTGTGAGTTTAGGCATTATCTCAAGGTGCCAGTGGTAGTGGTCATTTACCTCGTCATTAAAGGCAGACGTGTGAAGCATTATGTTGTAAGGCGGGTAGTCAAGGACTTTGTCTATCTGTTTCATGGTGCGCTGCAGGATTTCGGCTAACATGGAAAAATTGCCGTCTGGCGCAAAGGCTGATTCGTGTTTCTGAGGCAGGACCCATGTCTCAAAAGGAGCCCTCGGGGCATACGGGGACAGGGCGATAAATCCCTTGTTCTCGGAAATCACCCTGGTCCTCATTGACAGCTCCTGACGTATTATATCGCAGAAAATACATCGTTCTTTATTGTCATAGTAATGTTTTGCATTAGTTATTTCTTCAGTCACCTGACTCGGCACAATCGGAAGCGCGATGAGCTGTGAATGTGAATGTTCAAGCGATGCGCCTGCCGCCTCGCCGTCGGAAATTCTGTAGTGATAGGCCCAGAGCATGTCCTCAACCGACTTCAGCGGCATTGTTGACAAAGTGGCATTATGGTCGGGATTTTCTATTATAACCTCATGAGCGCCGACTCCGTTCATCTTGTCATAGATGCCTTCGCCGGTTTTCTCCAGATGACCTTCTATCTGAAGAGCCGGAAACTTGTTCGGCACGACGCGGAGCGTCCCGCCTGTGGTGTTGGGTTTGCTTCCGTCGGGTCTGAAGGCTATAATTTCCTGCGGAGTAGTGTGCTCGTTTCCCTTGCAGAAGGCGCAAAACCCTCCTTTTTTAGCGGCTGCGCCCAGGCTGAAATCAGCCGGCCTCTTGCCCCTTTCCACTGATATGATAACCCATCGGCCTACAACAGGGTCTTTTCTTAGTTCAGGCATTGAATCCCCCTTAAAAGAAAATTAAAAATCCAAACCTTAATTTTTAATTTTAGAATTTGAAATTTCTTAATATTATATCACTATTTAAGTTATAATTTCTTCATGAAACCTTCTTTTCACGCGAGACTTGTCAACGGACCGTTTGAAGACCCGGGGCTTTATGTAAGGCTTTTGAGGGAAGGCAGGGCGTTTCTTTTTGATGCAGGTTTTACTGCGAGCCTCTCTGCAAGGGATATTCTTAAAGTAAGCGATATATTTATCTCACATGCGCATATTGACCACTTTATCGGGTTTGATAACATCCTGAGGCTCCACCTGAGAAAAAAAGAGCCTGTGCGGCTCTACGGGCCCGAGGGTTTTCTGGACCGCATTGAGGGAAAGCTCAAAGGCTATACATGGAATCTTATAGGAGATTACCCCCTGATTATTGAAGCGGCGGAGATTAAGGAAAAGACCGTTACAAAGGCGCGTTTCAGGACGCAGAATTCCTTTAAGCGCGAAAATGCGGCCTCAGCGCCTTTTGACGGAGTTTTGCTTAAAGACTCTTTTTTTAAAGTTGAGGCCGCAGTGCTGGACCATCAGATTCCGTGCCTTGCATTCAGCATGGAGGAAGATTACCACATAAATATTGATAAGGCTGAATTAAATAAATTAAATCTTCCGGTAGGGCAGTGGCTCGGTGAGCTTAAACAGGCTATTAGGGACGGCGCGACGGACAGGGTTTTTACGATTAATGACAGGCGGTTTAATTTCTCAGAACTCAGACACATTGCAAATATTACCAAAGGGCAGAAGCTGTCTTATGTCGTAGACACCATCGGCACCAAAGAAAATATGAAAAATATTATAGCTCTTGCAAAAGACTCGGATGTCCTGTACATTGAGGCGTATTTTTTAGACAGGGACAATGACAGGGCCAAGGAGCGCTATCACCTGACTGCCAAAGAGGCCGGCCGGATTGCCAAAGAGGCAGGGGCGGGAAGACTGGAGGTCTTCCACTTCTCGCCTAAATATATGGATGTTCCTGAGGAGATTGTGAAAGAGGCTGAGGAGGAATTTAAAGGGCGCAGTTAATTTTATTTATGGCTCTAAAGGAGTTTCTTTATTGAGCTGACAGGAGAATAAAATTCATAAGCAATCATACGGTGTAATATTTTGTCAGCCTGTCTGGAATTAATAACATTCTTCTTTATGCCTTTGATGAGAATGCCGATAGTTCCTGTTAGTCTTACGCCTAAAAGGCCTGCCTCTCTCCTTGCCGTTTTATCATCGCAGGCAAAAACAAAACCTCTTGTTTTTGCAACGGCAATGCTTGATGCCTCGCCAAACCCAATGGATATTGCAAGTGATTCAAAGAGAGTTTTTTCCTACTCCTACTAATACACCGCTATGCCCCATGGCGAGCCGGCATACGGGCTGTCGGGCGTCAGGCTCAGTTTGATTGTATTAATCACCTTGTTTGCCGCGGCATCAATCACTGAAACGGAAATATCTTTATGATTGGCGACATAGACCCGGTTATTTTCAGGGTCCACTGCC